>NZ_NOIW01000068.1:0-31440 GCF_002708645.1 Sphingobium sp. IP1 | reverse complement strand
GGCATTGGCCTGTGCAGCCAATAGCGGCGATCCGGTACGGGCGGCCGTTGCCAGATCCCGGATCGAGGGAATGAGACCGGGGATCGCTGCCAGGCAGAGCAGCGCCAGCATCGCCTTGCGCCGCAGCGGCCGCCAGTGACGGGCATCGTCGAGCAGATAGCCGAGGGCAAGGGCGAGCGGCGGCAACAGCGGCATCAGATATTGCAATTGCGTAGGGGTCGGCAGCGCGGCCCCGATCAGCGCGCCGGCACTCATCCAGATCGCCAGCCGGCGCCCGGATGAGCGCGTGCGGCCACGGGTCGCGATCCAGTTGGCGATGAGCAACAGTAAGGCGACAAGCGCCGGCCCCTTCCAGAGATATTTGACCAGGTCGCGCAGTTTTTCCGCCGTCGCCAGCTCCTGCGCTGCGCCGTTGGCGGCATACCAGGCGTGGGGCGCGGTCATGCCATAGGTCAGGACGCCGTAGAGAAAGCCGTCTGGCCCCGATATCCAGGCGATGGCCATGGGCGCCATGCCCAGCAGCGCGCCGAGTGCCAGAAACAGGGCGGCGCGAATAGCGTGCCGGCCGCCGCTGGCGATGACGAACAGGCCGACGGTCGCGCCAAGCGGGGCGAAATTGAGCTTTGTCGCGATCGCAAGGCCAAACAGCAGGCCAGCCCCGAGCCAGTGGCTGTTGGAGCGATGGCGCAGGCCAAGCAAGGTCAGCAGCATGGCGGCGGAGGCCAGCAGGGTCGCCAGCATATCGTTCCGGACAACGGAGCCGCTGAACTGGAACGCGGCTGTCGCCGCCATCAGTAACATGGCCAGGGTAGCGCTGGAGCGGGATATGCCTGCCGCACGCTGGGCCGCCCAGATGAGCGCAAGTGTCGAGAGTGCCATGACGGCGGTGGCAAGGCGCATCGCCAGTACCATATGACCGGATGCGATCAGGCTCAGCGGTGCCAGCACCCAGGCGTGCAGCGGCGGCTGAAGATAGAGAAAGTCGCGAAACATGACCGCATGCCCGCTGAAATAGGCGCCTGCGACATATTGGCTTTCGTCATGATCGAAGGGTGCGGCAATCGCGGCGATCAGGAACCAGCCGGTCAATGCGCTGACCAGCAGCGCCGCCAGAGGCAGGCGCAATCGGCGCGACGGCGCCATGGAAATGGAACGATACACCCTGTTTGCGACCCTTGTTGTCGTGGCGCTCTTGCGGCGGCGTGCGCCCAAACGCAAAATATTTCCGGCGGCGCGTCGCGCCTGCACGACGGCTGGACGGCGCGGCTAAGGCAAAACCGCATCGGGCAAAGCCGTTACAGCCGTGCGACAGTCCGTCGCATTGATTGACTATCGGCTGTGCCATGCCTAAATCGCGGCGCATATCTGCCCATGTGTCCGTTGGACCCATGGCCCCCTCATTGTCAGGAATTTGCATGTTCGGCGCACTCGCCAAGTCTATCTTCGGATCGTCCAACGAACGTTATGTGAAATCGCTGGGTAAGGTCATCGACCAGATCGCCGCCTTCGAACCGACGATCCAGGCGATGAGCGATGATGAACTGGTGAACCAGACGGCGCGCTTCCGTGAGCGCCTGGCCAATGGCGAGACGCTGGACAGCCTGCTGCCCGAAGCCTTTGCGACCGTTCGTGAAGCCTCGGTCCGCGTGCTGGGCATGCGTCACTTCGACGTCCAGATGATCGGTGGCATCGTCCTGCATCGCGGCGAGATCGCCGAAATGCGCACCGGCGAGGGCAAGACGCTGGTGGCAACGCTCGCCACCTATCTGAACGCGCTTGAGGGCAAAGGCGTCCATGTCGTCACCGTGAACGACTATCTGGCCAGCCGTGACTGCGAATGGATGGGTCAGGTCTATCGCTTCCTGGGCCTCACCACCGGCGTGATCGTGCCCAACCTGTCGGAAGACCAGCGCCGCGAGGCCTATAATGCCGACATCACCTATGCGACCAACAATGAACTCGGCTTCGATTATCTGCGCGATAACATGAAGTTCGATCGCGGTGCGATGGTTCAGCGCCCGTTCAACCATGCGATCGTCGACGAAGTCGATTCGATCCTGATCGACGAAGCGCGCACGCCGCTGATCATTTCCGGTCCGACCGACGACAAGTCGGAGCTGTATGTCGCAGTCGACGCGATCGTGAAGCAGCTGGTCGAGGAGGATTATGAGAAGGACGAGAAGCAGCGCACGATCACGCTGACCGAAGACGGCACCGAGAAGATCGAGCGCCTGCTGGAGGCCGCCGGCCTGCTCCAGGGCAATAATCTCTACGATTTCGAGAACACCCAGGTCGTCCATCACGTAAACCAGGCGCTGCGCGCGGTGGTGATGTTCCGCCGCGACATCGACTATATCGTCAAGGACGGCAAGGTCGTCATCATTGACGAATTCACCGGCCGCATGATGGATGGCCGCCGCTGGTCGGACGGTCTGCACCAGGCGGTGGAAGCCAAGGAAGGCGTCCAGATCGAGCCGGAAAACCAGACGCTGGCGTCGATCACCTTCCAGAATTATTTCCGCATGTACCCCAAGATTTCGGGCATGACCGGCACCGCTTCGACCGAGGCGACCGAATTCTACGAAATCTACAAGATGAACGTCGTCACCATACCGACCAACCGGCCGGTGCAGCGCGTCGACGAAGAAGACACGTTCTACAAGAATCTGGAAGACAAGTTCCGGGGCATCGCGCGCACCATCAAGGAACATGCCGAAAAGGGTCAGCCGGTGCTGGTCGGCACCGTGTCGATCGAAAAGTCGGAAATGCTGTCGGAATTCCTCAATCAGGAAGGCGTCAAGCATGCGGTCCTGAACGCGCGCTTCCACGAGAGTGAAGCCCATATCGTGGCCCAGGCAGGCCGCAAGGGCGCAGTGACGATCGCCACCAACATGGCTGGCCGCGGCACCGACATCAAGCTGGGCGGCAATCTGGAGATGCGCGTCGAGGACGAGCTGCGTGATATGCCGGAAGGCCCGGAGCGCGACGCGGCGGTCGCCCGCATCGAGGTCGAGATCGAGGCGGAGAAGCAGGAAGTGCTGGCCGCCGGCGGCCTGTTCGTTCTGGCGACCGAGCGGCACGAAAGCCGCCGTATCGACAATCAGCTGCGTGGCCGTTCGGGCCGTCAGGGAGACCCCGGCCTGTCGCGCTTCTACCTCAGCCTCGACGATGACCTGATGCGCATCTTCGGCCCGGACACGATGTTCGCCAAGATGATCCGCTCCAACCTGGAGGATGGCGAGGCACTGCCCCCGTCCAAGTGGCTGAGCAAGGCGATCGAGACCGCCCAGCGCAAGGTTGAGGCCCGCAACTACGACATCCGCAAGCAGGTCGTCGAATATGACGATGTCATGAACGACCAGCGCAAGGTGATCTACGAGCAGCGCAGCGACATCATGGACGCCGAAACGGTGGACGATGTCGTCACCGACATGCGTCATGAGACGGTCAATGACCTGGTCGGCGCATCCTGTCCGCCGGGCACCTATCCCGAACAATGGGATATGGAGCGGCTCAAGCTGCGCACCGCCGAAGTGCTGGGCCTGGAGCCCGATTTCGACGCCTGGCTGGCCGAGGATGCCGTCGATCCCGAAATGATCGAGGAGCGGCTTGCCGGCCTGGCCGACGCGGCCATTGCCGAGAAGACGCAGGAAGTCGAAGCGACCGACTGGCACATGATCGAGAAGAGCATCATGCTCCAGAGCCTCGACCATCACTGGAAGGAGCATCTCTCGACGCTCGACGCGCTGCGCCAGGTGGTGCATCTGCGCGCCTATGCGCAGAAGACGCCGATCAACGAATATAAGCAGGAAGCCTTCGCCCTGTTCGAGCGCATGCTGGAAAATATCCGAGAGGACGTGACCAGCTCGATCGCGCGGGTGCAGTTCCGCATGGAAGCGCCGCAGCCGCAGTTCGACCTGCCGGTGCTGCCGGACTTCATCACCACCCATATCGATCCCTTCTCGGGCGAAGATAACAGCGCGGATATCGATGGCAGCCAGCTGGCGGGCATCACCACCACCATTCCGCGCGCGCCGGTGGACAATGTCGCGCCGGGCGAGTTCGCCAATCTCGACATCAGCCGCAATGCGCTGTGCCCCTGCGGTTCGGGCCAGAAATACAAGCATTGCCATGGTGCGCTGAGCTGAGGCGCAACCACAGGCGAGAAACAGGGAAGGGCGTTGCCGATGGCAGCGCCCTTTTTTTGTTTTGGTCCTGCAATGAAAATGGGGAACTCTTGCGCTGACAGGCCGTTGCGCATTGCGCCTGTGCGAAGCGGACCGGATGTTCCGGCGGAAGGAGAAGGGCATGAGGAAATTTGCGATGGTATTGGCCTTGGCTGTGATCGCGGCCCCGATTGCGGCAACGGCCCAGCCGCCCGGCCATGGGCAGAACAAGCCTTCGCACAATAATGGCAACGGTCCGGGCAACCGACCGCCGGGCCATAATAGCGGGCCGGGCCCTGGCGCATCCCACGGCAAGCCATCCCATAATAATGCACGCCCGCCAGCGCCGGGCAAGCCGTCCCATTCCGCCTCTCACGGCGGCAAATATTATCCCGACCAGCATTATCGCCCGGGTTCGTCGCGCGACCGCTATCGCATCGACCGGAACACGCGCATCTATCGCGGTGGTAATGGGCGCTATTATTGCCGCCGGAACGATGGATCGACCGGCCTGATTGTCGGTGCGGCCGTCGGCGGCCTCCTGGGCAATGCGCTGGGTGACGGCGATTCCGGCGTGCTGAGCACGATCCTGGGCGCAGGCGTCGGCGGCGCGCTGGGCCGTGAGATCGATCGCGGCAACGTCTATTGCGAGTAAGCGCGGGTCATTTATCGACACACATCGCCGCCGGTTTAGCGATCGGTGGCGGTTTTCAGATTGGGTCGTAGTCTCATAAGGTCGCAGCCACAGCCGGATAGAGGCGAGTTGCATCATGGTGAGGAAGTCGACCGTGAGCTGTTGTCGATCATCTGGATGTCACCGGCATGGGCGGCGCTGATGGCATCCATTAGTCGGTCCCACGCTCCCGCCTTCGCATGAAACGGTTGGAGCAGGTGGTGGGGAACTCATGGCAGGGGGGGGCAAACCCTGCAAGCGCAGCAACAAAGCGCAACGTCCTCACCGACTGGGGCACGTCCCGATAAGAATGGCAGGGGCGCATTGTCGCGCCCTTCAGACATTTATGAGATAGCTTCGCTATGAAGGCCGGCACCCCGGCATAAGCCGGCGTCGTGAATGCTCTGCACAAGGGCAGTTCCCGTTCGTCCGAAACCTGTGGGATTTTTACCGATCAGGACGAGCGGCTCTCTGCCGCTTGGGGCATGAGCTGTCGCCGGTTTCGTCCGTTAAAGACGTCGCTCAGCTTGCGCCTGCTCCAGTTGCCGACGGGGCGTTCAAACAGTTCATGGGACAGACCGGCGACGGCGAGAGACAAGATGATCGCGCAGAGTATCTGTTCCGGCATGTTTAGGTGCAACCTTGCGCCAGCCAGGCGGACAAGCTGCAGGACTGGCATATGGAGAAGATATAGCGAAAAGCTATAGGCACCGAGCCGGCGCATGAGCTTGTTTCCCCATAGGATATTGTTCAGCGGGTGACGAATGGTCGCGCCTATGATCACCAGCGCGCAGGCCGCAATCTTCAATGGATCGGCATAATAGATAATATGCTTGGGATCGTCCGTCACCGGTGGGAATATCCACGCCTGTGCCGAAAGGGGGGGGGCAATAAGCATCCAGAAGAACAAGCCGGTGAATAGGAGTAGCGGCGCGAATAACCGTACCATGCGCGCTTCGGGAACCTTTCGGACCAAGACGGCGCAGATAATGCCGGTCATGAAGATATGCATCTTTGCTAAGGCAAAAATGCCAGGCAACCACGGGCTTGTTACATAGCAGATCGCGATAATTACCCCGATCGCCAAGTATAGCCAGCCGCGTAGCGGCTGGTTCGCATAGGTTGCCGCCCAGATCGCCGGGAAGAGAAAGTAGAATTGGAACTCCGGCCCGATCGACCAGAAGACCGATACGGTACTGGTGAATGTTCCCTGCCGCACCAGTTCGATCAGTCCGATCGGATAGATGAAATCGGCGTAGACGAAGCGATAGATCAGGAAGGATAGCAGCGAGACACAGGCGTAGAGCGGCACGATGCGGGCTATGCGCGCCGCAGCGTAGGATGCCAACGCATCTCGGTCGGGCGTTCTGGGGAGGTAGAGATGGCCCATGAGAAAGCCGCTGAGCGTGAAGAACAGCAGGACGCCATAATCGCCGGCGCGCGGATGCAGAAGTTCGGGATAGCCGAACGTGCGGAAGTGGCAGAATACGACGAGCAGGGCAGCAAAGCCTCTGATGCCGTCGAGCGCCGGTATATGACGGCCAGGGCTCATGCGGCGTTTCCTTCCATGCGCGTCAGGCGTCCGCGGGCATAACAGAAGCCGTAGACGACCCACATCAGAGCGGCTGTCTTGATTGACAGCAGTGAATTGCTGATGGGCAGGCAGAGTGCGAGGAAGAGCATAATGCCATGCTTTGCCATCCGGTTGCCGGGATCGCGGCCGAAGCTGCTGCAGGCGAGTGCCAACCAGAGCCCGATCGCGATCACCACGGATTGGGCCTGGACGAAATCGGCCCAGCCGGCGTCATCGAACCGGACCCGATCCGCGCGGATGCCCAACAACTGGTCAAGGTCCATCGATCGCAGCGCATCGAGCCCGACGCTGAGCCGTCCGGGAAGATTGTCTTGATGCTCCGCCAAAATTCCCAGCGCTTCGCCCCCGACCAATGCGAGAAGCAGCAACGGCAGATAGGCGACGCTCCATTGATCCGGAACATAGGCGCTGATCGGCAAATAGAGGCAGAAGAGCAGGATCACGCTGAGCGCAAGCCTGCCATCGCACGTGACCAGCAGCACCGCCGTCGAAACCAGCATGAATAGCCGCGCGCCGTTCGACAGAGACCGCCACATGGCTGCGGTGAAGATGGTGCCCACGATCGCCCAGTTGCCGAGCGATACCGGTTCAAGAAACAGTGATGATCCGCGATGCAGGCCAAGGCCGTCCAGCAGCATGCGGCCACCAGGACGTTCCGAACTGAGGAAAAGGTCGCCGCCGGCCCAAAAGGCATCTGCGTCATAGCCACGGGTCTGCACATAATAGTCGATCACGCGAAAGGTCGAACCAAAGCCGCCAGGGCTCGCCAGTTCCCACAGGCCGACCAACATGATCAGCAATTGCAACGACAACATTGTCTGACGCAGCAACGCGCCTTCAATGCGGGTTCCAAGCAGGATGAAGGCGGGGATCAACAATATGTCGCCCAGGATCTTGGGTTCGAAATATCCCTTGATCGCGCTCGTCAGCAGCGCCGAAACGACCATGATCCAGGTCAGCGCAAGCCACCGGAAACTATATTGGACCGGTTGTGTGATCCCAACGAGCAGGGCGGTCAGAACTATGCCCGCCTGCGCGGCGGACACGATTCCGGCTGTCATCGGGAACAGATGCGCGTTGACCCAGGCCAAGGCCGGATTGAAGAGTACCGTGGCGACAAGCAGTCCGGCGGCGACATAGCTGATGAGCCTGTCATGGATCAGGCTGCGTCGATGCACCGCGTCGCGCCGCGCGCGAGCCGGCGGAGAAAGGGCAATCTCAGCCAAGAGAAGCCTCGACGAGCCTGGCGGCCACGTCGCTCCAATCCTTGCTCGCCACCGGGCTGCGGCCAGCGTTCAGCGCCCGATCAAAAGCCTCGACGATCTCCTGCGGATGATCAGGCCGGTAGCCAAAGCGCAGGGCATGGTCGCCAACGGCGAAATCGGGGCAAACGGCGGGCAGGCCGATTGCCTTATATTGCAGGAGTTTGAGGCTGGAATCGGCGAGATAGGCGGCGGCAGCCGCGCGCTGATAGGCCGCGATCCCGACATCGGCATGCTGGAGATAGGGGAGCGTTTGCGCAAAAGGCATCTCGTCATGCTGGATCACATTGGTCGGAAAGACGCTCTTGGGCGATCCGATGGTGTGGAAGGTGAATTCCGGGCGTGCCAGCGCGAGGGTGCGGATCGCCCCGGCATCGAACAGCATCGATCCGACCGTGACCGCGTTGCGCTTGGTCGTGTAGGGATTGTCTGTTGCCTGATTAAGCAAAGCAGTGTCGACGCCATGCGGAATGAATAATTTGGGGCAGCTGAAGGCCTCGAAATGCGGGAGCATGGAGCGGGCGACGACCACGATCAGGTCGATATCGGCCTCCGATTGCCAAAGCATGTCTTCAATGCATTCAGGCACGCCGGCGGTGGATAGAAGATCCGTGGCCCGATAGACGATCCGCGCCGAGGGTGCGACGGCTCGGATGCGCTTCAGCAATACCGGCGCAATGCCGGATTCGACGATGATGATGTCCGCCGCGCCTGCCGCTTCGTCCAGTGCGGTGCAGCGGTTTCTGGCCCATTTGCTGTAAAGCCAGGATTCCACCTTGCCCGAGACCGGCAACTTCACCGGATGCCATGCGCTGCGCCACAGATAGGCTTGCAGCCCATCCACCTGTTCCCAGGCATTGGCGCGATCAAACAGATCGGCCCGGCTGTCACCACGCAGGCGCGACAGCCAGCTGTAGCCGATCGACATGAAGGTCACCTGATGGCCCTGTTGCGCCATATGGCGCGCCACGAAATGCACGCTCGCGCGGCGCCGGGTCCGATAGTCATGGCGCGAGATGATGAGGACGCGGTGTCCTTCGGCGTGAACCGGCTGTGGCTTTGCGGCGGATTGTCCGATCATGAACGGGCCTCCGTGCTGGCAAGAATCTCGTCATAATAATCTTCCAGGGCGGCTACGCGGTTGCGGAGGTCGAACTTGGCGGCCACATGGGACCGGCCGGCTCGGCCAAAATCGCCGCACAGGTCCGGCGCGCCCAGAAGCGTTTGCAAATGGTCGGCAAAGTCGTGGCTGTTGCGCGATCGTGCGAGCAGCCCGGTCATGCCGGGTTTGATCGCTTCGCGCATCGGGCCATCGTCAAACGCGATTACCGCCATGCCCATCGCCTGCGCTTCCATCAACACGATAGGAAGCCCCTCGGAATCGCCGTTTGCCGCGCGCACGCTCGGCATCGCGAAGATGCGGTGACGGGCCATGGCCGCAAAGACCTCCGCGCGAGATCGTGCGCCCAGGAAATGCGGCTGGATGCCAAGCCGGTGGGCCTGGGCGACCAGGGCGGGCATCAGGGGGCCGTCGCCGATAATGGTGAGCGGTTCGCTTCGGACGCGTTCTGGCAGTTTCGCCCAGGCGTCGAGCAGGAAATTGACCCCCTTCTTTTCGACCAGACGGCCGACGAAGAGGGCGCCCCGGCGGCCATGGGCGGCGGGTGGCGGCGGCAGGCTGGACGTGTCGATACCCAGCGGAATGACGCGCAGCTTGTGGTCGGGATAACCTGCGTCGAGCAGGCACTGCTTGATCCACTGGGATACGCAGATGATGCCATGGGCGTAACGCAGAAGGAAGGGCTTGAGCATCAGATACCAAAGTCCCTCGGTGCGGCGCGCATGTTCGCGCGCGGTCACCGTTGCATCATAGCCATGGGCGGTGACCACCAGTGGGATGTTCCGTCGCGCGGCAAGGGACAGGATGTTCGCCCCATCCTGCAGGAAATGCGCATGGATCAATCGCGTCGAGGGAGCCGACAGGACATCGCCGACATGGCGATATCGGCCGGTCAGCCGATTATAGACTTTTTCATATTTACCCGCCTGAGCACGATGCAACAGATGGGGAGTGTGGCCGTTAATAGAGTATCCGTTCAGTATATTTTCAGTTATTATGATTGGATTATATCTATTAAGACCCTGTATGTGGTCTGATATGAAGGTTTCAGAAAGAGGAAGGAAGCCTCTTCTGTATATTGCAACGTTGGGTGTGTCAGATAATTCCACTAGGTGAAATTCCTCAATTCGTTGCGGTTTCATCGATTGGTATATCGAAGCTTATTATCGCTTTCGAGTAAGGCATAACACCTATGCAAAATCCCGCGATTGCTCCTGTGCTCCCCCTTGTCAGTGTCGTGATTGCGGCGTTCAACGCCGAGGACAGCCTGGATCGCGCGGTGCAATCTGCGCTTGCGCAGAAACTCCCGGTGGAGGTGATCATCGTCGATGACGCGTCCGGCGACCAAACCGTGGCAATCGCCGAGCGGTTGATGGATCAGGACCCACGGGTGCGACTGGTGCCAAGCGAGGCCAATGGTGGCCCTTCGGTCGCGCGGAATCTGGGGATTGGGGCCGCGCGGGGCGAATGGATCGCGATACTGGACGCCGATGATGCCTTCGCACCGGGCAGGCTGGTTCATCTGACCGCGCTCGGCGATCGGCATGACGCCGATCTGGTTGCGGACAATCTGTTTTTCTATGATTGGCACGCCGGAGCAGTGGTTGGCACGGCATTGTCGCGGACAGCGGAGCCGATCCGGCATATCCGACCGGCCGAATTCGTCCGCAACGCGATCACAGGGCGCTCGCCGTTCGATTTCGGCCAGCTCAAGCCGATCTTTCGTCGCCGCTTCCTGACGACCCGTTGCCTGCGCTACCCGCCCCAGTTGCGGCACGGCGAAGATTTCGCCTTCATCATCGATTGCCTGCTGGCAGACGGTCGTTTCATTCTGAGTGCAGAGCCGCATTATCTGTTCACTCAGCGGCAGGGCTCCATTTCGGATCAGGGATCGGGGCAATCCCGGACATTATTGAACCTGGATGCAATGCGCGCCCATAGTCTTGCCATGCTGGATCTGCCTCGCGTTCGCGATGATCGTGTTCTGTCACGGTTGTTGGCCCGTCGCGCCAGCGCGATTAGGCAGCAGCATAGCTGGAACCGCGTCTATCCGCATCTTCGCGCACGCAAGCCGATGGCATTGCTGGAGGCTATGATGACGGACTGGAGCAACTGGCCCATGCTGGGACGCCATCTGATCCGCCGCTGGCACCATCGCGCGCAGATGGCGCGGATAGTTCAGCCCGAACGCACCAGCTTGTCGAATTCGACGCTGAGCTGATCGACACGGTTGGCAAAGATTCGATCGTCGCTCAGAAATCCCGCCTCACTCTTCAATTGTTCAAGTGCAGAGGCGATGCGGCTGTGCTGCCGTCGGTTCCATGTAGCGATACGCCGCGCGACCGCGGGTGGTTGTGGCAGACGCCGCGGCAGGGCGAGCAGATGATATTTCAGTTTTGGCCGCACGGACATCCACCAGGGCCGCTGTTCACGACGGGTCATCTGCCTTTGGTGCGCAAGCGCGCCTTCTGCATCAGGATGCGCAAGTCGATAATGTTCACCGACCAGGCGCCGGACGCCGTCGCGATAGGCAGTGTCCAACGTCGCGGTAGGCAATATTCGCGGTTCATAGGGCAAGTTGAGGGAAAGCGACCAGTCGAGCCATTTGAAGCTGTTGATCCTTCCCGAACTGGAGACCGGAACCCAGGGTACGCGCAGCGTATCGGCGATGATCGCGGCGTGCATCGAATCGGCGATGATCAGCCGTGACCGGCGGATTTCGTCGATGACCTGATGTGCGCATTGCCGAGGGTCCACCAGCTTGACGTCGGTGGTAGCGCAGGCGGCAGCCCAGTCGCCTTCATCCATCGCTTCGTAGTGGGGAATGAAGATGGGCCGGCCGCGCTCCGCTTCGGGTAAGGGCCTGAGCCGGTCCAGCGTGGAAAGGAGCAGCGCGCCATCGGCAATCGCCCGTTCCGGGCGGTTGAGGACGCGCGCCGTGAGCGGGCCGCGTAATGCCACCACATCCCAGCGATCAGTCAAGAAATCCTCGGGCACCGGCCTATAGCCCAGGCCGCTCGAGAAAATTCTGATCCGCGATGCGGGCGGCATATGATTGCCGATGATCGTGCCGATGCCGCAGAACAGCGTATCGGCTTCGTCGGACCAACGGCCTGGAGCAAGCTCCTCCCACAGCCAGCCGTTGAGGTCGTCGCCAAAATTCCCTTCCTTGGCGCGATAGTAGAAGAGTTTCATGTCATGGCCTCGTCCAGACGGGGGCTGTGCCAGCGCATCTTTCGAATGATGATGCCGCGCCATAATGGCAGCAGCGAGACGTTCATGAGCCGATAGGCATCCCGTATGATGCGACGCTGCTCACCATTTTTCAGGCCCTGATAGACACGGGGGTGAAGCAGGATCGCCGCCATCTCTAGGCGCAAGATTTCGATGCGCTGATCGGTCAGGCGCGCGGCAGCAGCGCTGATGCCCGGCGTGCCCCTCATCAAGCGATTGGCGAGCACCATCGACATGAGGCGGCGCAGATTTTTGGCGCCAAGCCGCTCATGCGCATCGCGATAGAGATTGATACCTTCTCCCCGCTGGGCCTTGGCCAGCTTGGAGAAGCAGATGCCCTCAACGCTGTGCGCCAGCCGTACCCACATCAGCCAGTCTTCGCCGGCATAGCGAAGCCGTTCCTCGAACCGGAGATCGCGCACCGCCCTGCGACGCAGGATCACGGCGGATGTCTGGCAGAGATATTCCTGCACCATGAATTGCCCCGCGCGGTCGGGCTGCAGGCGATAGATTTGCCCGCCCAGAGGCAGGGGTTCGAACGCATCCTCATTGGCGCCCTGCGCAAAGAGTGTCAGCGAAGCAAACAGGCTGGACGGCGGCATGGCGCTGTCGCAGAAATAGAAACCATGCCCAAGTTCGAGCGCGCCGACGCCCTGTTGCAGATGGTCTGGCGCCCAACTGTCATCGGAATCCAGGAAGGCGACATAGTCGATGTCGGGTCCGATCTGATCAAGGCCGCGATTGCGCGCAGCAGCGGGGCCGGCGTTCGGTTGCTGCACGGTCCGGAGCTTCAGCCAAGGTGGCAATTCCATGTCTGCCAGTTCGTCCAGCACAGGGATGGGCGAACTATCGTCGATTATCAGGAGTTCCACCTCGGTGGGCGCGGTGAATGTTTGCGCAACGATCGAGCGGAGGGCCTGTTGCAGGATACCCCGTTCACGCTGGAAATAGGGGATGATGACCGCGATCCGGCGTACGGCCCGCAGTTCACTTGGGTAGGGCTGCACAGGATCAGGCGGCATCGGCATTGCGGACAGTGTGGGAGTGGGGCGATGGCGGCGGGATCGGCCCGTCCGAGTAGCCACCCCTGGCGTCACGGATGGCATTCATGAGGAAGGTGACATTGCCGCGCAAATAGCGGTCTGCCAGTCGGGTCGGTTCGTTCATGAGCCGGAATATCCATTCCATGCGCATGCGGCGCAGCCAGCCAGGCGCGCGCGGGACATGGCCGGCGGTGAAATCGAGCAGGGCGCCCGCGCACAATATGGGGCGGCCGATATGGGATGCCCATTTGGCCGCCCACAATTCCTGGCGGGGGTTCCCCATGGCTGCGATTACCAGATCCGCGCCGCTTTCCCGAATATGGCGGCTCAGATGCTCCTCCTCTTGCGGGTCGAAGAAGCCATGGAGGGTGCCGACTATGCGAATATGGGGATGACGCTCTTCCAGAATGGCGGCTGCACGTTCCGCGATGCCGGGGGCTGCGCCTACCAGAAATAGCCGGAGGCGGTCCGGGTAGCTCTTCAGCAACTGGGGAATGAAGTCCGTGCCGTTCAGATTGTGCGGGAAGGAGTCCCCGTAGCGGAGGCGGCTTGCGATATCGACGCCGACGCCGTCATTAAGGACCAGCGCGTCGTTCAGTGCGGCAGCGACGCCCTCGACCCGCCGTGCCTGGTTGATCAGATGGGCATTGCCGAATGCGACCACGCGCGGCGACTGGTCCCTGATCAGATCGGAAACGGCTTTCAGCGCGTCGCTCTCCGAAAGAACGGCAAGGCGAAGCGGCCCGATCTGGCGGGTCTGACGTCCCAGAATATGTTCGTAGATGGCCGAGATCCTGGCGCTCACGCCCGGCCAACCATAAGCGAGCAGACCTGCGGCAGTGGTGGAAGAGGGTGAGCGTTGCTGCGCCTTGCGAATGTCCTGCAGGGTGCGCGCAGCGGACAGCGGATCGGCGAAATCGATCAGGCTGCCGGTATCGAGTTTGACGCAGGAGCGGCGATGCGCCGGAATGTCGCTGACGACTGGATAAAGCCCGGCGGACACCCCCTCGATCAGGGAAATACCGAAACCTTCATAGGCGCTGGGCGATGCGAAGATGGTACTACGGGCAATCAGCGCCTGCAGCGCCTCGTCGCTGGGGCTGTCATGAAATTCCACCAGATCGCCCAAACCGAGCTGTTCGACGATCTGTTGCAGATCGGCGAAGGTGACACCCATCGGCTTTCCCGCGATGATCAGCCTGGCCTTGCGGTCCAGCCGGTGCAGATGCGCAAACCAGCGGATCAACAGGTCGATCCGCTTGTTCGGCGCGATCCGGCCGAAATAGATGAAGCGATGCTCGGTGGAAGGCGATTGCGCAAGACCGGCGAACTTGACCGTGTCCACGCCATTTTCGACCAGCGTGAGTGCGCGACGATTGACCTTGGCGAACGTCTCATAGTCCGCTTCGCTGCAGGCAATGATCGCCCGATATCCAGCCAGCGAAAGGCGGGTCATGCTGTGAAAATAGAGTTGCTTCAATCGACGGGCATAGCCGGTATGAAAGAAGCCGCCATGCGTGGACAGGACCAGCGGTTTGCGATGCAGCAGCCGGGTCAGCGCCAGATAGTCGGCGAAGAAATCGACGGCGTGGACATGGACGATGTCGCAATCGTCCAGATGGTGCAGCACGGATGGTGCGAGCGGATAGCGACGTCCACCCCGGTAGGGGATTCGGACAACCTCGACATCGTCGATGATTTCGGATCGTGGCAAGGGTGCGTCGTCGCCGTCGAAGATGCGGTCCAGGGTGATCATCCTGACCTGGTGCCCGGCGCGAGCCTGTTCGCGGCACAGATTTCGGGTGAAGCTTTCCAGCCCGCCGAGTCCGGGATGATATTGTCGGGAAATATGGGCGATTTTCATATCATACCCCCTTGGTGCCGACCGATCGCTGACCGCTAGATCAGCATGATGGTGCCGATCAGCACCGTGTTCAGCATGGTCATCTTGTTGATCACGGCCTTGAGCTCGCTGGTCGATGTCTGATCGCGCTGGACCGCAACGATCGCGCAATCGGCGCTGCCTGCCGCATGAGCGAGATCGTCGATATGGCTGGCGTCGACCAGGCACAGATCGAAGTGAGCCGTCAGCGACGACAGGCGTTGCGACAGTGGCGCAAGCGGACTGCCGTCGATGGCGCAGCCATCCTGCTGGGGAGCGGCCATGACGAACAACGACCGGATACTGCTCGGCTGGACCAGCTGAAATGGCTCATCCATGTCGTCCGGCGAGCCGGTTCGTGCATTCATGCCAAGCAGGCGATGTTGAACGAAGCCGGAATGCTCCATATCGACGATCAAGGTGCGCAGACCGCTCAGGGCTGCCGAGACCGCGATATTCGCGGTCAATATTGCCGCCTGCTCGCTCGCCTCGATTGCGATGACCGCGATAGAGCCGGGCGCGCGACCGTCGGGATGGCGCATTGCAGACAGGGTCGACTGGATGTCCCGCGCTTGTTCCGCCAGCATTGCGCTGGGGGCGTGGATCACCGCGATTGCGGGATCGACATTGGCGTGGACCGCCGCCGTCTCCTCGCCCGGATCGCCATCGTAAGTCGGCGGCAGGCCGGGATAGACATCCTCTACCGGTTCAGTCGAGCGAAGCCTCATGACCAATTGCCTCCTTCAATACGGAGTTGCTTGCCGTTGACGCGCAGCTCTGCCTGACCAAGCAACGGCACGCCGGTAAGATAGGTGACGGTGTTACGACTGCGGACGCGCGGGCTGAGCCATTCGGCGAGGATGACCGAGCCGATTGCGAGCATGAGGGCCACCATCGTCATCATCAGGAACCGCACGCCGATATTGGGCGCGTTGGGGATCATCGGCGGTTCTGCAATGTCGAGCCGTACGATATTGAGTGACGGGGCCGTGCTGGTGGCATGCAACTGCGAGAATTGTTCGGTCTGCGCCTCATATTCCTTGCGCGCCGATTCCACATTGCTTTCCAGCACGGCGAGCTTTCCGCGATCGGCCGCGAGCGACAGCATGCGTCCGCGATGCTGGTCGAGCAGGGCCTGCATCGTGCCCTGATTGGCCGATGCCGCCGAACTGGCCGCCGCCAGCGTGCCCGACATCTTGCCGGTTTCCTGGGCCAGACTGTCCTGCATCTGGCGCAACTGCTGCTGGGCGGCGCGCATCGTCGCATGATTGGGGCCGAGTTCGGCAGCCATCTGGCTGATTTCCGCCGATTTGGCCGCGATTTGAGCCCTTAGCCCCTGGATCACCCCGCTCGATTGAATGTCGGGCATATTGGCGCCCCCCGCCGCGCGCGACCGGGCCTCCGCAGCAACGGCTTCGGCCGACGACAGTTTCGACGACAATTCGCTGAGGCGCGTGCTTTCCGCATCGATGGCGCCGGTGGCGACAATGCCATGGGCGCGCTGGAAATCCGCGAGCCGTGCCTGCGCCTCTTCCATGCGCTGTTCGGACGCGGCGATCTGTTTCTTGTACCAGGCCGCAAAGCGCTGGGCGAATTCGTTGCTGATGCCCAGGCGCGCATCATTGAAGGCCTGGGCGAAGCTGTTGGCCATCAACGCCGAACGCTGTGGATCCAGGCTGCGGTAGGAGACGTCGATCGTATTGCCGGTGGCGCTGGGCGAAACCTGCAAACCCGACTGGACGCTGCGGCTGATCCAGCCTTCGAAACTCTGGTTGCCGTTCGTCTGCTCCTGCCAGCGGGCGCGCATGGCCGGATTCCTGAACAGGCCAAGCCGCTCGGCCACCTTGCGGGCGATCACCTCGCTCTGCAGGATTCTGGACTCCGTCGCGAGCATGGATTCGCCGGTCGCCTCGTTCGATTTGCCGCCGGTCGGGTCCGGTGCCCGGTTGTCAAACAGCAAAGTGGCGGTCGCGCGATATTCGCGCGGCGTGATCGCAATCCACAGGACCGTCAGCGCCATGACGCAGCAGAAGATGGCGGCTGCCATTCTCCAGCGCTGCAGGATGGCTCGCGTTATGTCGAACATGTACATCCTATCGGTCCCTTACGATGCAGCGCTTTGGCGCTGCCCTTCTACAAGGCTGACGACACGCCGGGTCAGGTGGTCGCCGTGGCGGCTGGCAGACAACATGCCGAGCAGGAATTGGGGGGCGAGGCTGTCCCGGAACATGAGGGCGGTGCTGCCCGGCCGGGCGTGCATGGCCCGGCGCAAAATTTCCAGGACCGGATCGTCGCGGTCGATATGCGGCGCCTGCTGTTCCGGCGCGAGGCCGGGAGGAACGATCGCGGCGCGGACGAGCTGCTCGATCACCGGCCAATGGCCAGCGCCCAGATCGATGGCCTCGTGGAACAGCGCAGCATCTGTCGGATTGGTGATCGTCCAGTCGTCGACCGCCCGCATCATCCCCGCGAGCGTTGCCGGCATTTCGACCACTGTCTTGCGCTGCCTGAGGGTTTCCAGGCAGGCCAGCGCGCAGAACAGGCGGACATGATAGGGGGAGCCGCATGCGACATGGGCAATTGTCTCGCGCGCGGCATCGCTGAAGTTGAGGCCGGCCTGGGCGGCACCGCGATCGATCAGGTCGAACACGGCGGCCGTGTCGATCCGCACGATGGGAACGGCTGTCATGTGCCGTCGCAGCGATTCATGGCCTTCGATGAGTTGGCTCAATCCGGACGCTATGCCGACCGCCAGAATATGAACCGGCAGGGCCGCGTCGGAGAGCAGCTTCATGGTGCGCGACAATTCGCCAAGAACAGCCGGATCGATGATGCGGTCGAACTCGTCGAGGATGAAGATGAATTTTCGCTGCCCATGTTCGGCGAGTGCTTCCACGACATCGCGCGGTCCAACGACGATCGGTGCATCTGTCGCAGGTGAGCGCGGCAGGTTTCCGCGGGCGGCATCGAGGAACGGTGAGATCAGGCTGGTGAAATCCTGCCCGGGCTCGCAGGCCATGTAGAAGACCAGATAGCCGCGATTGTCGGCAACATTGGCGAAGACGCGCGCCAGCGAGGTCTTGCCTGTCCCACGGCCGCCAAAGATCATCGCATGATTGCCGCGATCAAGCACCCCCTCCACCAGCAGGTCCATCTCCTGCTGCCGGCCATGAAGATGGCGGGCGGCTGTGACTGGCTGGGTCGCGTTGAACCCCTTGCGTATCGCTGATCGGACAGCGTCAGCGGACATGGCTGCATTGGTAGACGGCGTGACGCATGCAGCGCCGGCCGATTGCGCATTTTCAGGCACGCTGCCCGTTGCTCGGGAACGCCGGCCAGGCGCTTCTCGGCGCCGCTCGGGCTCGGGCGTTCGTCGGAGCCAGCGGGCAATTCTGGTGAAGATGTTCACGCAATGCCTCCTGTCAGGATACCGGATCGCATCTCAGAAGGTCCGCTCGTTGACGGTGTAGACGTCACCAGGCTTGACCAGCATATCGAGGCTGGCCTTCTTGATGATCTCCGTGCCGCGGTGCAGCGTGATCTTCTTTTCCGATCCGCCCAAAGTCGGCCCGCCGGCCTGGGCCAGCATCTGGCGCAGGGTCATGCCGGTTTCGAAGGCGACGCGGCCGGGCTTGTTCACCTGGCCGTAGATGAATACCTCCTCGGCCTTCGGCACGAAGATGGAATCGCCTGCGCGCAGGAACTGACCGGTCCCGCTTTGCGGGTCGAGATCGCTGAGGGCAATCCGCCGATCCGCTTCTCCCGTTCGTTGCAGGATCGCATAGTCCGCCGCGTCCGCGCGGGCGCCGCCGGTGCGCGCCAGCATCATCGCGATCGTCTGAGGTCGATCCAGGGGGTAGAGCCCAGGGTTCTGGAGGTTGCCGAACATCGTGACCGATCGACTGACGAAGCTCACGACTTCGACATTGACGATTGGATCGACGAAATATCCGCCCGTCTGCAATTGCCGGCGGATATTGTTTGCAAGGGCGTTGGTCGTGGATCCCTCCGCGACCACTTCGCCGATGCTCGGCAGGGTGATGCGCCCATCTTCCTTGATCCGCGTTTTGACTTCGATCGGATAGGCGCCGAATATCGAGACGCGGATCTCGTCATTGGCACCCAGGACATAGGCAGCGACAGCTTCCTTGTTGTCGACGCCGGCCAATACGGGATTGGCGAGCGTGGCCAGAAGAAGGGAACTGCACAGGTTTCGCATCGCACGGGGTAAGAACATGGCCATGCTCCTCACAATGTAAGGCCAAGGGACAGCATCATCGATGTCGATTTATATCGGTAGCGCTCGACTGCGCTTTCTCGCCATTCGTGGCGAACGTCGACGCCGGCCGTCAGGCGGCTGCGCAGTGCAAATCGATATCCGGCGTTGAGTGCGGTCGTTTCGTCGGTACCGCGCATCATGTCGGTGTCGATCAACAGCTCGCCCTTGAACTGGCGCCTGGCATAGCTCGCGCCAGCCTGGATCGAAGATCGTGAACTGAGGGTCGCATTGCCGCGCAGCGAAAAATTGGTCAGGACGATATAGGTCGCACCGGT
Source organism: Sphingobium sp. IP1 (assembly GCF_002708645.1). Lineage (NCBI taxonomy): Bacteria > Pseudomonadati > Pseudomonadota > Alphaproteobacteria > Sphingomonadales > Sphingobiaceae > Sphingobium > Sphingobium sp. IP1. The sequence continues at coordinate 11,912 of NZ_NOIW01000068.1, read as the reverse complement.
GTTGCTCTGGTTGCTGGTGCTGCGGCTGCCGTCGAATGTCAGGGAGGTGCGCGGCGATGGCCGGTAGACGGCACCTGCGTGATAGCCCAGGCCCGAATAGTCATCGACCCGTTCATCACGCGCCTTGGTATGAATATAGCCAATTCCGGCACTCCAACTGAGACGCGGCGCGACAGCGCGTTTGAACTCGATCCCAACCCGATAATTGTCGGCACCGCGGCTCATGCGCAGTTCGGACGTCTCGTCTGACCAGTGGGGGCGGCGGAAAGCTTCGACGTTGAACATCAGTCGAATGTCGCCAAGGCTTGCCTTGCTATAGGCGATACCAATGCCCGCGCTGCGGGTGCGGATGTCGAACGGCCGGCGTGAATCGACGCTATTGTTCGTTTGCAGATATCCGAGTTTGATGACGGGATAGTAACCATAGGGCTTGTCGCACTCGGCCGTGACCGCATAGTCCTGGGTGCGTTCACTGTTGCCGACGATCATGCCTTGGTCGGCCAGATCGGCCTGTGCGAAATTCAGGCGGGCGCTTGGACGCAGATAGCAGAGCGCGCTGACCTTTACATCGCCCTTGGCGGTGAGGGTAACGCGCTCCCGATCGAGATTGCTGTAGCGCTGATGGAAGTCATAGCCCAACGATCCCACGACCGTGACCTGGTGGACACCGAGATTTTTCCTGAAGGTGACATCGAGCGCCGGAGTGACACGTAGATCGTCCTTGTCACCGGAGACGAGATCATCGCTCTGGCGCAGGACATTGTCGTCGTAGAGCATCCGCACCGTGGGTGCCACGGTCAGGCCGTCAGGCGGCACTTCGACCTGCGCAAAGGCTGGGCAGCCCAAGACGATCGAGCAGGCAAGGGGAAGGCGCGCATAATGCAGGCGGGTCATCTTGCGGCTCCCGTCTGGCTGTATTTTGCAACAATGGCTGCCTGTGGCCGGGCTTTGCCTTGCACGGGTTGCAGGCTCATGGGATAGTTTGCGCCCCACCATGGGCCGCCGGCCCAATAGGCCCAACCCATCCAGACATCGGCATTGGCATCGAGATGCTTGAGCAGGGCGTCCAGGCTGTCGAGGCAGGCGGCATTTGCAGGGGCGCCGAACTCGCCAAGGAAGCCCTTGTGGCGGTTGTCCCGAAGCCATTTCGTCGCCGCTTCCATGCGGCGTTGGATGACCGGCGCTGCTTCGCATTGCGCCTTCATCCCGGAACTGTCCGAGTCCAGATATTGGTGCATCTCGATCGCATAATTGCCGGCTGGATCGTGGAAATTCTGGAAGGCGGCAGCGTTGGAGGTGCGGCCGCCGGCGGTCCAGCTATGCGCGCCGGTCCAGTTGGAGCCTGGCACGAACAGCATGTTGCGCGCGCCTGTCTTTCGAATGGCGACGACGCTTTCGTCCACCATCGATCGCCAGCGTGTCGGTGCCATGCCGTTCGGTTCATTCATCAGGCCGAAGGCCACCTGCCTGTTCCCGCGATAATGCTCGGCCAATCGGCGCCAGAGATCGGCGAGTTTCGCGCTGCCATCTGGCGATTGATCCAGTCGCTGCCCCCCGTTTGCGCCATAATTGTGGATGTCGAGGATGATGACCCGGAACGGCGCCAGGGTCGCCACGACCTTGTCGAGGCGGGCCTGCTCGGCGGTCGAGAGGGGCTGGAGCGGGACGGGTTGGATCCGCTCCCACAATATCGGAACCCGGACGATCTTCATGCCCATCGCGACGAAGGGCGCCGCGGTGCGGGTATCGGGGTAGATATAATCCTTCCCGAAAATACCCGGCTTCCTGCCCGAGTTGAACTCACCGCCCGCGAGGTTGATTCCCGACAACGGTGGCGCCGCGCAGGCCATCCAAGGGCATGCCGTCGAGAGGAGGGCAGCACATCGGATCGCAAGGACCGTCCGTCTCGGGCGCTGAGGGGCGCTCATGGTCAGCGCTGCCCGCCTGTGCTAGCAGGGCGCCGCAAAGGAACAGATTGTAGGGCATGGCACCGATCGGGAACAGGCAGGCGAGCGTGTATGTCGCTATCGCGCCCGCGTCGCGACATGCGGCGCGGGCCGTCGCCGGACGTGAACGACATGCCGCGTTGCTGACTCATTTCGGCAGCGTCGGATTGTTGTTGATGCGGGGCGTCGTGACCGGGGTTGGGCAGTCGGGCGATGCGGAAACGCGCGTGATCCATTATCGCCGGCAGGTTAATGGTAAATATTGCGTGGAACTGCCCATCCGCATCGATGTCGCTATCGGAGATATGATCATGATCCGTGCGCTGACGCTGCCCGACGGAGCGGTGCGGCCGATCATGGTGCGGGCGACGAGCCGACGGGAATGGATAATGCTCGATGATGTCAACGCGATTGTCGACGACTATACCCGTGCCACACGCCGTTTCGTTCGTTGGGGCACAGGGGCTGGATCGGCTCTGGCAATGCTGGCAGTTTGCGGCATCGCGGCTCCTCTCGCGCTGACCACGGCGGTATTTTCCTTTGCGGGCGCCTGGAACTTGCATCGCCGAGATCGCCAAGATCGGACTAGGATCGGCCGCTGGCTCGCCCGTTAGGGCGGCAAGAATTCCAATGGACATGGTCATGCGAGCATCCCCTGCTGTCGATACCAGGTGATGGTGCGACGAAAGCCTTCCTCCAGATTGATCAGCGGCTGATAGCCCAGAACGGTCTGCGCGCGTGCGATGCTGAACGCGCGGTTGTGCCTGAAGATGGTCAGCCGGCGACGAGGTAGAGGGGGTTGCAATCCCAGCGGCGCATAAAGTGCTTCGCACAGGCGTGCGGCCATTAGCGCGAGGCTGTAGGGGATGGTCGCCTTGGGCGGTGGCACATCCAAGGCGGTCGCGACGGCCCTTACATAGTCACGCAGCGACAGGAAGGCGCGATCGCCCAGGATGAAGGTGCCCGATGGCGCATCGGGATGAACCATCGTCAATATGTAGCCGGCGACCAGGTCATCAATATAGACAGGATGGAAATTGGGCGTTTGCCGGCCCACAAACAGAAACCGGCGGTGCTGGATCAGCCGGAACAGCTTCAGCATCCGGGTGTCGCCTGGGCCATAGGTGGAGCAGGGGCGAACGATGACGACGCCCATGCCCGGACGGCCCATTTCGTCACGGCAAAGATCTTCGGCTCGCAACTTGCTCTCCTGATAGGGATCGCGCGGGTCGAATGGCGCATTTTCGTCCGCAGGGGCGTCGGCCACATTGCCGTGGACGCCAATCGACGAGCAATAGATGAAGCGCTCGATTCCGGCCTGTCGGCTCGCTTCAAGCAGGGCCCGAGTAGCATCCCGATTGACCTGCATGAACGCCTTGCGCGGTCCTTCGGTACGGAACATCGCGGCGATGTGAAAACAATAGCGTGCGTCCCGAAGCAGCGCGTCGAAACGATCAGTGTCGGTCAGCGAGCCCTCGATCCACTCTATACCGCTCTCGCGCTCCGCTTCGGTCAGGGGCCTGCGGCACATCGAGCGGACGCGGTAGCCCATTTGCAGGAGTTGACGGGCGAGCGCGCCGCCAACGAAGCCAGTCGCGCCGGTCACTGCTATGATGGGCTGATAACCGATTTCGTTCATGTAAATAGCTTCCAGTCGACGACGAGAGGCGATGCATTCATCATCGCTATCTTGCCTCCAGGCGCATTGATCGGCGAAAGCAATTGCGTCTCCATTGAAGAAACGATCATTCCGTTGCCCGATCGCGATAATATTGCCTCGATCTTGCTTGCGGAAATTCTTACGCAACTGCGGTATTAGTCAACATCAGGGGTAACACCTATCAATTAGGTGCAAATACATAATGGAACATGATTTTTTTATGTGTGAACTTGGTGTTTGTTCGGGTGAGTGACGCGAGCACTCGATGCACGTGCCATCTTGTCCGACGCGGACGCGTTTTCATGAGTGGATCTGCATGGTGCGTTTGGTTCTTGGCGCCCATTCGATCGTGGAGGCGCGCCGCTATTCAGGCTTTCGGCTCATGCTTGCCGCGTGAGCGCCAGTCGGAGAACGGGTTTGGCATTGCAATTTCTGTCTGCACAACTGGATCATCTTTACGCGCGACTGACCGTGATGCGACTCCGCGCGCAAGGCTGCCAACCGGGTCGGGGCCTGCGCGTGCGAGGTGGCGTGCCTTATCTCCGGAACCCCGGATCCCTGGTCATTGGCAACAATGTCCGCCTGCGGAATGAACCGACCCGGATTCGCCTGGCTACGGTTCCGCAGGGGGCCATCATTCTTGGCGACGAGGTTTCGTTGAACACGGGAGTTCATATCTTCAGCGCTGCGCGGATCGATGTCGGCGGCGGTTCGCGTATCGGTGACAATGTCGCGATGTTCGACACGAGCTTCCATCCCGTTCATGAAGGGCGCTCCGTAAGGCCCCGTCCGATCACCATCGGTCGCAACGTCTGGATTGGCCGCAACGCCATCATCTTGCCCGGCGTGTCGATTGGCGATCATTCCGTGGTGGCAGCCGGATCAGTGGTCTTTGATGATGTTCCCGCCCGACAAGTGTGGCGGGGCAACCCCGCGGCATTCGTGAAGCATGTCCGGGCGACCGACGATTTTCGACGTAGCTAGGGGGAGGGCGATATGTCAGGTCCGGCGTTGGGGCGCGCAGTCCGTTCAGGCATGGCCTGGTCCATCCTGGAAAGTTGGGGTGTGCAACTGTTGCAGTTCCTGACCTTCCTCGTGATTGCGCGCTATGTCGATGCGACGATGCTGGGCATCGTCGCCATGGCCCTGCTGGTAGGGCAATGGTTCCAGATGATCATATTGTCGGGGATCAGTGCATCGCTTGTGAGCAAGGGCGGCGCTGCCGATGCCGACTTGGATGATACGGCCTTCTGGATTTCTGCTGCGGCCGGCGCGCTGCTGCTGATCGCGACCTTCTTGCTAGCCGACTGGGTTGAGCGGACCGCCGCCCATCAGGGCTTGGGCATGGTTTTGCGATGGCTCAGTGTCGCGAATTTCCTTGGTGCGCTGAACGTCGTGCCACAGGCTTGGCTGACGCGGGCCTTGCTGATGCGGCCATTGGCCACGCGCTCGACAATCTCGACCCTGGTGGGCGGCCTTGTCGGAATAGCACTGGCCGTGGCCGGTTATGGCGTGATGGCGCTGGTGGCACAAAATCTCGCCGTAGCCGTCATCGGAACGATAATCCTGTGGGCCGCCTGCCCGATGCGACCCCGACTGCGTTTTTCACGGGAAAAGGCAAGGGACGTGCTTTTCTATGGCCGTCATGTCGGCGTGACGGGCGCTGCGAATTTCTTCAACGCCAATGCTGACATCATGGTCATCGGCCTGGCGCTCGGCGGCGCAGCGACAGGCATTTATACCGTCGGTAAGCGGGCTTTGCTGGCCGCCAATCTGATGCTGGCGCGTGCGCTGTCCCGTGTGGCGCTTCCGGTCTTCTCGCAACTCAAGGGGGATCCGCCCCGCCTTGCAAAGGCTTTCCTCAGAATAGTGTCGGCGACATCGTCCATAACGACCCCGGCCTTTGTCGGCCTGGCGATCGTATCGGACGAGTTCATTTTCCTGTTGTTCGGTCCGCGTTGGGCGGCGGCAGCGGATGTTATGCGCTACCTCAGCCTGTTCGGCGCGCTCCAGGCGATCGGCATTTACAATCAGTCGCTGATGCTCGCCATGGGGAAGCCGCAATGGCAGACTTGGCTGGCGGGCATTTATGCGCTGGTCAATATTGTCACCTTCTTCTTTGCCGTTGAATATGGGATGGCTGCGGTCGCTGCCGCGTTCACGGCGCGCGCCTATATCCTCTATCCCCTGTCCGTCTGGCCAGTTGTGGTTCTGCTGCCGCTGGGATGGCGGGATTATTGGAAGGCGCTGCGGCCCAGTGTCGTCGCATCGCTGGTCATGGCTGTTTTTCTATGGGGGTTCCGGTTCGCATTGGCCGGCCAAGCGCCGATTCCGATGCTGTTGTCGACGGTCATCGCTGGGGCAGCGGTCTATATGGTCGTCCTCGGGCTGGTCGGACGGACCATTGTCATCGACATGTTCCATTTCGCACGGGCAGGGGGCAAACGCGTGTCCTCCACCAGTTAAATTTCCGAAGTGGAAATTTTGGGAAATCCTCCGGCAATGACATTTTGCAGCTGCGGAACGAAATTTCTCAAAATGTGTAAAACTACCTACTATACTTCCCCTAATGCCGATGTTAAAAATTGCGCATTGCAGCAGAGAATTATGTAAACCTCCAACTGGATCAATAATCGGTCAGGGGTGAGCATGGGGCAGACGTCCGATTGAAGACGTGAGCCGGTTTCTGCCATCCCTTTCAGGGTGACGGTCGCAGCATATGAAATAATTCTGGGCGTTAAGCGCGGGGTTTGAGTTATGTTCGCAGCCGTCAGACGATTTAACATCATGCCGATCTCCAAGGCGGGCCAAGTCCGCGCCAGCTTTTCGCTGGTCAGGCTGCGATGCCTCAGACGACACGTCTCGTGGAGCGGGGTCAGTCGCTATCTGATCGGGTTGGCCATGGTCGCGATCGCGCTCGCCGCTTTTCAGGCCGATGAATATCCGTCCTTCTCCAGCGAATTTTATGTGATATTCACATTCGTTGCATTGTTTACGACGATGCTGTTCGGCGCCGGACCGGGCTTTCTGGCTGGTATCGCCGCTTTGGCGGTCACTTATCTGCTTGAAGGCTTTCATGGCGGGCTGCTTGCGGCGGGCGCCTTCCTCATGGCGCTGGTTGCCGCCAACGTCGTTGCGCTTCGCGCGACATTCTGGCGCGCCAGAGCGGAATATCAGGCTGCCCATGTCGGCCGGCTGATGACGCAGATGAAGCTGCTGACCGACGGCGCGGCGCATTATGCCCTCTACATGACCGATGTTTCAGGGTTCATCCTGCATTGGAATCGCGGTGCCGAGCGCTTTACCGGCTGGTTGACCGGCGAGGTGATGCATCGCCATGTCGCGCTGCTCTACCCAGGGCGGGCGGAGATCAAGGCGCGCATGGCGCAGGCCTTCGCCTTCGCCCGGCAGCATGGCAGCTGGGAATTCGATCATGAATGCTGCCGCAGCGATGGCACCATCTATCTGCAGAATTGCGTTGTCACGGCATTGTACGACAATGACGGAGCGTTGCAGGGCTTTGCCAACCTGATCCGCGACGTCACGCTGGAGCGTGCGCATGAGCTTGCGCTGCAGGAGCGGGAGCATGAGTTGCGGCTGATATTGGAGACCGCGCCGGACGCCGTCTTCGTATTCGATGCCGACGGCTGCATCGAATATATCAACGAAGCGGCCTCCCGCATGTTCGGCTATGATCTTGTGGACCTCAAAGGCCAGAATTTCGAGAGCCTGCTGCTGGTCTGTCCCTCTGAAGACGAAGTGCCTGATGACTATCCATTCCGGATCGTCGATGTTTCGGAAAAGATCGAGCGGCAGTTGATCGGCCGGCATCATAATGGCTCGAACTTTCCGACCGAGATGACCTTCGTGCGGATGGAGGCGAACGGCGGCACAAGGTTTACCGCATTCGTCCGCGATCTTTCGGAGCAGGAGGCGACGAAGGCTCGGCTGGAAACCCTGCAGGCGGAAATGCTGGATGGCACCCGCTATAGCGCAATGGGGGCGATGGCGTCGATGCTGTCGCATGAGTTGACCCAGCCATTGACTGCGCTTGCAGCCTATATGGAGGGCGGCAGCATCCTGCTCAACAATCTCAACGGCGGGAGCCGGGCGAAGCTGGACGAGATTTTCCATCTCGCGTCAAGCGAAGCAGTGCGGGCGGGGGCGATCATGCGCCATTTGCGCGACTTTACCAGCAGCGGCGAAGCGCAATTGGAGGTGCAGGATATCGGCGAAATGGTGCGCAGCAGCATTGCGCTCGTCCGCCCCGCAGCAGCCCGTGCGCAAGTCCGCGTCGTGCTTCGGGTTGCGCCCGACGCGGGGCCGGTATTCGCCGATCCGATCCAGATCTAGCAGGTGATCGGCAATCTTTGTCGCAATGCCATCGATGCGATGCGCAACATGGATGAGCGGATACTGACGATCCAGGCGTCCCGCGTCGATGAGCTTACCACCCAAGTCATGATTACCGACACCGGCTCGGGCATCGCCGCGGAAATCCGCGAGCGGCTGTTCGACGCCTTTGTCACGACCAAGGAAGAGGGAACTGGGGTCGGATTGTCCATTTGTCGAACAATTGTGGAGGCCCATGGCGGGCGGATCTGGGTTGAGCCCGCGCCTGCCGGCAGCTGCTTTTGTTTCACATTGAAGCGTAAGAAGGGGATTCTTTGTGGAGGAAATGAAGACGATTCACATCGTGGACGACGAATATTCCGTCAGAGCGGCAACGGCATTCTTGTTGGAGCTTGAAGGATATTCGGTCCGCACTTGGCAGAGGGGCGCTCATTTCCTCGCCGCCGCGCCGACCGAGCCGCCGGGTTGCGTCATCCTGGACCTGCGCATGCCCGACATGGATGGACTGGAGGTACAGCGCCGGCTCAATGAAGCGGACCTTAATTTTCCGGTCATCATGCTGACGGGGCATGGCGACATTGCCGTGACGGTCGCGGCAATGAAGATGGGCGCCGTGGATTTCGTGGTGAAGCCGTTCGAGCGGCAGAGCCTGCTGCAGGCGGTCGAGAACGCCTGGTCGGTGCTATATGATAATGGTGCGCGCCGGCAAAGGGTCGCGCAGGCGCAATCGCTGGTGGAAAAGTTGACGCCGCGCGAGCGCGATGTGCTGGCAGGCCTGACAATGGGGCTACCGAACAAGCACATCGCCCTGCAATTGGGCATCAGCCCGCGCACGATCGAAATTCATCGCGCAAACCTGATGGCAAAGCTCAAGACGCGCAATCTTTCGGATGCTCTGAGAGTTGCATTTGCGGCGGGAATAGGCCGGAGGCTGGACGGATGAGCGTCAATATTTCTGCCGCCGTGGTGCTTTTTTTCGCCATAAAGAGGGGATTGTCGCGATGAGCGCCAATAGTGCGATTGGTAGCCAGAAAATTGCGAAAAGGCGATCTGGCCATGCTGGCTTGATTTCGACGAGCGATGCATTTTGACGTTGCCAGAGGTGATAAAGGCCGATCGCCCAAATGAGCAATATGATTGCCGCACCGGCGCAGAGCGCAATGTTCATATTTCCATGAACCTCCCATTTTCGGATTAAAGGACGATGCTCTGTTTTTTTTAGCAAAAACAATATGAGAATAATATAAGTGAAATTACGCTGTTAACAAAATTGCCGATTCATCTAAAATCATTCCGATATAAATTTGATTTTTGATATTTTATTAGTTAATATTTATTAGGTGTTGTCACGGATTGATGTTTTTGAGGCTCCCGTGCTCTTGTCGGTTGAATTGATTTCGCTCCTCTGTGTGCTGCGCAACTGGGAGCGCCCGGCCATTGCTGTGCCAGTGGTCGACAATCGACGAGAAAAGGACAGGCCATGGCAAATCCGGATTTGGCGGCGCGTTTCCACAGCGCGAGCGGAACGGGGGCGTTAATCGCCAGGCGCAATGCACGCCTGTGGCTGTGCCTGCTGTTGCTATCAGCTGATTGCTTGGCGCTGCTGATTGGCTTTGGTGTAGGCGCGCGCCTCTCGCCGGCATCCTCGTCGGACATGATCGGATCATTATCCGCAGGCATTCTCGTCTTTGCGATCATCGCCTTTCACAGCCAGGCTTACAGCATGTCCTGTCTGACCAGCGCCACGATCAGCTGTCGTGCTGCGGCATTGGCATTTGGTGCCACCATGCTGCTGTTCTTCCTTGTAATTTTTGCATCGAAAGCGGTGGGGACCTTCCCGCGCTCAGGCATATTGTTCGGCGTTTTTGGCAGTCTGGGGCTGCTGGTCGTGCAGCGCTCACTGATGGCCTATGCGGTCCGGCGTTGCTTCGGAAATCAGCTGTTCGCGGAGATATTGATCCTTGATGGTATCGCGCGCCCCAATGATTGCGGTGCGGCAGCCGTGATTGATGTGCGCCAGATCGGGCTGCGCCCCGAAGAGGATGATCCGCACAAGCTGCACCAATTGGGTGTGCTGCTGCGTGATTATGACAGAGCGATCATCCTTTGCCCGGCTGCCCGACGGGCGAGTTGGGCCGAGATATTGAAGGGCAGCAATGTCCAGGGCGAAGTCGTCGTGCCTGAGGTCGGGGAGACTGCACCGCTTGCGGTAGGGACTTGGCTGGACACGTCGACCCTGGTGGTCTCGCGCGGCCCGCTCAACCTTGCTGACCGCGCGCGGAAGCGCTTGCTCGACATTGCCTTGACTGTGCCCCTGGTCATTGCGCTGCTGCCGTTGCTGCTTCTGGTGGCAATCGCGATCAAGATCGACAGCACCGGGCCGGTCTTCTTCCGTCAACAACGCATCGGTCGCGGCAACCGCTTGTTCCGGATCTACAAGTTCCGCAGCATGCGGACCGATTGCGGCGACGCGTTGGGGAGCCGTTCCACTGGTCGAAGTGATAACCGTGTGACCCGCATCGGGCGCTTCATTCGCAGCACAAGCATCGACGAACTGCCCCAGCTGTTCAATGTTCTGCTTGGCGAAATGAGCCTCGTCGGGCCGCGGCCGCACGCTTTGGGCTCGACCGCTGACAACGCCTATTTCTGGCAGGTCGATCGGCAATATTGGCATCGTCACGCGCTCAAGCCCGGCATCACGGGACTGGCCCAGATCAGGGGTTTCCGTGGCGCGACGGAAACACGCGGCGACATCTTGCGGCGGATCGAGGCGGATCTGGAATATCTGCACGGCTGGAGCCTGGCGCGGGATGTCGGCATCCTGCTGCGGACCTTCAACGTGCTCGTTCATCACAAGGCGTTCTGAGTAGGTGCAGACGCGGGGGGGGGCTTGTGAAATTCGGCTTACTCCCTCCAAACGGGCGGAGAAGTCGAGCTATCCTCGTTCAAGAAGCTGTTCGGTTCCTTCGGCGCCAGGATTGAGCGCATTTCCACTCTTCGTCGAAATCTTGCTCGATCGGAATAGCGAGCAGCGCAGGCTGAAGGGGCACTACCGACTATTTGAGCACCGCTCTGGCAGGCCTGGTCAGTGAGCAGTTGCGGGCCAAAGCCAGGCGCTTAATGGGTATCGCTCTCCAGGAAGACTGATCGACGCCCGCCAAACCGCACCGCGCCCGAACACAAAATAGCGATGGCGGAAGCGGTGGGATTCGAACCCACGGTGAGCTTGCACCCACGGCGGTTTTCAAGACCGCTGCCTTAAACCACTCGGCCACACTTCCGTTGCGACGCTTCCTAGCGAAGCCGGCGAACAAGCCAAGGGCAAAAATGACAATATTGAGGGGAATGGTCGTCCATTCGCGACTTCGTATCGGATAGGGGTTTCGCCGGTCGCCCTGGCTGTGCCACAAAAGGTCATGGCAGATTCTCGGTTCAATTCGCTGGCCATTGCGCTGATGATGGGTTTTTCGACGGTTGTGGCGGGATTGGCCGCGCCGCAGGTCGCGGTTGCGCAGGATGATGGGGATTTTCGTGCCTATCTGGAATCCCTGCGCCCCAAGGCGCGGGCCATGGGCATTCGCGACGCGACGCTGGACGCCGTCTTCCCGACCCTGACGATCAACCCGCGCGTCGTGGCGCTCGACCAGAGCCAGCCGGGCGGCGGTGCCTATTCGCCCATTCCCAATTTCGAACCCTATCGGGTCAAGCATGTCGATGCCGCGCGGATCAGCCGCGGGCGGGCAGTCTATGCCGCCAATCGCGCGCGGCTGGCCCGGATCGAGGCGGAAACCGGCGTGCCCGAGGAAATCATGGCAAACCAGCTGGAGCGGGATGCGAAGGGGAAGAACACCTATCTGATGAACCGCAATTATCGCGCGAACCTCGACTATAATTGCTCAAATTACTAGGCACTGACCGTGGAGTTGCTGGCCGATGAGGTCGAGCAATAGGAA
>NZ_NOIW01000067.1:0-31609 GCF_002708645.1 Sphingobium sp. IP1 | reverse complement strand
CAAAAGGCGAACTCGCGGTGGCCGCGCCTCCATTCGAACTATCCTCTTCCTCGTCGCTGACATCGCCCGGCGCTTCGACCCAAGCCTCGCTGACTTCCGCGACAAACTCCTCGCAGCTGGCAAACCAAAGCTCGTCGTCCGCATCGCTCTCGCCCGAAAGCTCCTCGTCAGGCTCAATGCCAAAATGCGCGATACCCGACTTTCAATCCCTCTGACCTATTGACGAGACAGATAGTCGCTCCCGCTTGCGGGAGGGGAATGGCGGGAAACCACCCCCATTATGACATCGGGGGCCTGTCCTACTGCGGGCGTTTATGATCTATCTTGTCGGATGCAGAGGCCAAGGCTCCCCGATCCGGCATCGGCCGATGCGCCGCTGGCGCGTGGCTGTCGCTTCACTGTCGTTTCATCGTCGCGTCAATGGTGCGTCAGCATGACCCCGTTGTCGCGTCACAGACGCGTCGGCGTGGCGTTTCAGGCGCAAATGGCCCAAAACAGCCGCACGACACTGTGAACTTCGGACTGTCGCGTCGTAAACCGGTTTCAGCCGCGCAACGCCCGCTCCGTGATCAGCCGATAGATGCGGGTCAGGTCGTGCAGGTCGGCGACCGCGACGGCCTCGTCCAGCTTGTGCATCGTCGCATTGTTGAGGCCGAATTCGGCGACCGGGCAGAGGCGCGAGAGGAAGCGCGCGTCCGACGTGCCGCCGGTGGTCGACAATTCGGTGTCGAGGCCCGTCACGTCGCGGATCGCATCGCTGATCAGGGTGGAGAGCGTGCCCGGCTGGGTCAGGAACGGCTCGCCGCTGATCTTGGCCTCGACGCTGCCGCCCTCGCTCGCCGCGATCGCGCTGATCCGATCGATCAGCGATGCGCCGCTATGCTGGTCGTTGAAACGGATCGAGATGCGCGCGGTCGCCGCAGCCGGGATGACATTATGCGCCGGGTTGCCGACTTCGAGGTCAGTGATCTCGATATTGCTGGGCTGGAACCAGTCGGTGCCCTCGTCCAGCACCTCGGCATCGATCTTGGCCAGGATGCGGACCAGCGCCGGGATCGGATTGTCGGCCAGGTGCGGATAGGCGACATGGCCCTGCGTGCCCGCCACCTTGATCCACATGTTGACCGAGCCGCGCCGGCCGATCTTCACCACGTCGCCCAGCCGGGCCGATGAGGTGGGTTCGCCGACCAGGCACATGTCGGGGTGCAGGCCATGGGCGACCATCCGGTCCATCAGCGCCAGCGTGCCATAGGTGGCCGGGCCTTCCTCGTCACCGGTGATGATCAGGCTGATCGTGCCGGGCAGGGCGTCGGGCAGTTCGTGCAGCGCCGCGACGAAGGCGGCGATCGCGCCCTTCATGTCGACCGCGCCGCGGCCATAGAGCAGGTCGCCGCGCACCACCGGGGTGAAGGGATCGCTGGCCCAGCCATGGCCGGGCGGGACGACATCGAGATGGCCGGCAAAGGCGAAATGCGGGCCGGCGCCCGTGGTGCGCCAGGCGAGCAGATTTTCGACCGGGCCGTCGGGTGCGACGCCGCTGACGAAACGGTCTACGGTGAAGCCCAGCGGAACCAGCATCGCTTCCAGCTCGGCGAACACATCGCCGACGGCCGGGGTGACGGAGGGGCAGGCGAGCAGGCGCTCGGCCAGGGCCAGGGCGTCATGATTGGTGCTGGTCTTGGTCATGGGGCAGCGTTAGCGAAAGCCGTCTTTCTTGACCAGCGCAGAGGAGAGGGGCCATGCCGAAGATCGATCTCGCCGCCATTCCCCAGACCAATGCCACCGGCTATCCGGGCGATCATGCGCTGGCGGTGGCCGGTCGCTACTATCGCCGGCTGGCTCCGGTGACGGGTCTTGGCGATTTCGGCGTCAGCCATGTCGTGCTGAAGCCCGGCGCGGCCTCCTCGCAACGCCACTGGCATGAGGGCGAGGACGAATTTGTCGTCATGCTGTCGGGCGAGGCGGTGCTGGTCGAGGACGGCGGGCGGACGCCGATGGTCGCGGGCGACATGGCGGCCTTTCCCAAGGGCGTGGCCAACGGCCATCATCTGTGCAATGAAAGCGACGCGGACTGCGCCTTCCTGGCCTTTGGCCGTCCATCTGTCAGTGATTGCCATTATCCCGATATCGATCTGCACCTGTCCGGTGGGGTCTATCGCCACAAGGATGGGAGTGTTTTTGCATGATGGATCGTCGTGGGTTGCTGGCCGGCATAGGTGGTGCTGTGGTCGCTGGAGGGGCATCGGCACGCGTTCCTTCGGCTTCGGCAGCGGCACCAGCCGGGCTGATCCGGCCGCCGCGCCTGCGCGAAGGGGATGTGGTCGGCCTGGTCGAGCCGGCGGGCTTTACCGATGACGCTTTCGACCTGGACCTGGTCAAGGATACGATCCGGGCGATGGGGCTGAAGCCAAAGGCCGCGCCGCATCTGGTCGAGCGCTATGGCTATCTGGCGGGCAAGGATGCCGACCGCGCCGCCGACATCAACGCCATGTATGCCGACCCGGAGGTGAAGGCGGTGTTCGCGGTGCGCGGCGGCTGGGGCTGCGCGCGCATGCTGCCCTATCTCGACTTCAGGACGATCCGCGCCAATCCCAAGCTGTTGACCGGCTTTTCCGACATCACGGCGCTGCACCTGGCCTTTGCGGCCCGCGCCGGCTTCACCACCATCCACGGCCCCAATGCCGCGAGCGGCTGGGGCAAGCTCAGCTGGGACAGCTTCCGCGCGGTGGCGTTTGACGGGGCGACGCCGACCTATGTCAATCCGGTGGGGGCGGAGGATCGGCTGGTGCCGCGCAGCGGCCGCATCCGCACCTTTGGCGGCGGCAAGGCGAGCGGGCGGCTGCTGGGTGGCAATCTCACCGTGCTGACGGCGTTGATGGGCACGCCCTGGTTGCCCGATTTCACCGGCGCGATCCTGTTCGTGGAGGAAACCAACGAGGCGGAATATCGCATTGACCGGATGCTGACCCAATTGTCGCTGGCGGGCATATTGCCAAAGCTCGCCGGCTTCGTTTTCGGCCAATGCACCAGCTGCACGGCCACTGGCGTGTCCTATGGCGGCTTCACCCTGTCGGAAGTGTTGCAGCAGCATCTGGCGCCGCTCGGCATTCCTGCTTTCCAGGGCGCGCTGTTCGGCCATATCGCCAACCAGTTCAGCCTGCCGGTCGGCGCCCGCGCCGAAATCGACGCGGACGCGGGCACGATCCGGTTGCTGGAGCCGGCTGTCAGTTAGAGCCTGATCGTTTGAGGTGGAAGCGCTGCGCGCTTCCAGCGATGGCGTGAATCAGGCTCTATTCCTTTGCGGGCTTGGCGCCGTCCAGCGAGGCGACGGTGCCATTGCCGATCGGCTCCGCCTTCATGCTATCGGCTACCTTCTCGGCCGCCGCCATGACACGCAGCACATTCTCGCCGGCCAGCTTGGCGATGTCGGCATCGCTCCAGCCGCGGCGCATCAGCTCGGCCAGCAGCGCGGGATAGGTAGCGACGCTGCCCAGCCCCTGGGGCAACGATCCCACGCCGTCGAAATCACTGCCGATGCCGACATGGTCGACGCCTGCGACCTTGGCGATATGGTCGATATGGTCGGCGACCATCGACAGGGTTACGACCGGTTCGGGATTGGCCTTTTCCCATTCCGCCAGCGCCTTCTTCGCGCCTTCGGGATCACCGATATAGAGGCCGCCAAAGGGCGGGGCGTTATAGCGGGCCATTTCCGCGCTGCGCGCCGCGCTCCAGACCCGGCGGGCCTCCGACACATATTGCGGCGCGAAATTGACCATGACCACGCCGCCATTGGCCGCCACCTGCTTCAGGATCGCGTCGGACACGTTGCGCGGCGTGTTGCACAGTGCGCGCGCGCTGGAATGGGAGAAGATGACCGGCGCCTTGCTGATCTTCAGCGCGTCCAGCATCACGCCTTCGCTGACATGGGCGAGGTCGACCAGCATGCCCAGGCGGTTGAGTTCATGCACCACCGCCTCGCCGAATAGGGTGAGGCCGTCATGCTGCGGATTGTCGGTGGCACTGTCGGCCCAGGCGATGGTCCGGCTGTGGGTCAGCGTCAGATAGCCGGCGCCAAGGTCGTGATAGGCGCGCAGCACGGCCAGGCTGCCGTCGATCTGGCCGCCGCCCTCGACCCCGATCATCGACGCGATCCGCCCGGCCTTGTGCGCGGCACGGACCTCGGCAGCGGTCGTGGCGAGGGTGAAATCCTGCGGGTAACGGCGGGCGAGGCTGTGGACCAGTTCGATCTGCTCGACCGTGTCCTTCACCTGCTGCAATTCGGGCAGGTCGGCCGACACCCAGACGGACCAGAATTGCCCGCCCATTTGTCCGGCACGCAGGCGGGTGATGTCGGTATGATATTGGCTGGGGTCGAGCCGGTCGAGCGGCATGGTCCAGCGAGCGTCCCCGGACTTGCCGGCCATCGCTTCGGGCCAGTCATTATGGCCGTCGATCAGCGGGGTGGCCTTCAGCACCTTGGCGATTCGCGCGGCATAGGGATCGGATGCAGGCGCGGCCGACGCAGCAAAGGGGAGGGCGACGGTGGCGAGGAGCAGCGGCAGGGCTGCGAGGCGGAGGGATGTCATGGCGCGGGAGACTAGGGGGGCGACGGATCAAGTCAATCGCGGCTGGCGGGCGGGTGCGACATTGGCTAGACCCTTGAATCGATGACGATCGATCCGCTGTTGCTGCTGCAGGCCTATGCCATCGGGGTGTTCCCGATGTCCGACGACCGGCAGGCCGACGATGTCTATTGGGTCGAGCCCAAAAGGCGGGCGATCCTGCCGCTCCATGGCCTTCACCTGTCACGTTCGCTGTCAAAGACGATCCGGCAGGACAGGTTTCGCGTCACCGCCAACCGCGCCTTCGCCGGCATCGTCGCCCTATGTGCGGAAGCCGCGCCCGATCGTCCGTCGACCTGGATCAATGGCCCGATCGAGCGCGCCTATCGCCATCTCCACGAACTGGGTTTTGCCCATTCGATCGAATGCTGGGACGGCGATGAACTGGTCGGCGGCCTCTATGGCGTGGCGCTGGGTGGTGCCTTTTTCGGCGAGTCCATGGTGTCGCGCCGGACCGACGCGTCCAAGGTGGCGCTGGCCTGGCTGGTGGCGCGGATGCGCTTTGGCGGCTTCAGCCTGCTCGACTGCCAGTTCATGACCGATCATCTGCGCAGCATGGGCGCGCAGGAAATCAGCCAGCGCGACTATCTTCAGTTGTTGGGCGTTGCCGTCGGCGACGTGCCGCTGGGAGCGGGCGACGCGGTGCTGTCGGCGGGTTCGGGCGCAGCGGCCGAACTGGCGTTTGCACCGCTGGCCGGCGATGCGGCGGCAGGCACCTTGCCCTTGTCGCCCAGCTTGACCGTGGCAGGGCCGCTTTCGGGCCATTCCATCGTGCAGCTCTTGACCCAGACGTCATAGACCGGGTGCTGGACGACATTGCGGTCGGGTCGTTCGCGGAACAGCCAGCCGGAAAAATTGCGGCGCCACTTGCCGTCGGAACTGCTGCGCACGTCCAGCTGCACGAAGGCGCCGGTTTCCTGCACATTTTCCCAGGGAGCGGTGGTCTCGCACGCCTGCAGGCGGACGATGGCGTCGCCGACGCGCAGCGCCTCGCCGGGCTTCATGCTGAGGTCGCGAGTCAGGCCGTTGCGCTTGTTGAGCAGGCCGATGACGGCGGTGCGCTCGGCCATTGGCGTGCCGGACAGGCTGGCCTCGTCCGCGTTGCGGATAGGCTGGCCCTCGATCTTTACCGGGCCGCTCTGATTCGCCTCTGGCGCATCATTGCGACCGCAGGCCGCCAGCAGCGCGCAACCCAGAAGCGGCGCGCCAAGCAGGATCGGCGGGAATCCCCCCGCCGGACGCCGAATCATGCCGCGTCGGGGCTCCATGCCTCGTAATCGCCG
This sequence comes from Sphingobium sp. IP1, assembly GCF_002708645.1. NCBI lineage: Bacteria > Pseudomonadati > Pseudomonadota > Alphaproteobacteria > Sphingomonadales > Sphingobiaceae > Sphingobium > Sphingobium sp. IP1. Next base: position 25,701 of record NZ_NOIW01000067.1, on the reverse strand, counting down.
GTCGCCTTCTGGCGCTGGCCGCCCTTTTCGAGCGCGCCCGAGGGGCGATAGGCGTTGGCGGTGCCGGTCGCGTTGGGGGTGAATTCCTTTTCCCAGATGCGCGGCGGCGGCAGGAAGCTTTCAGGCGTGCCCTCGATCGAGTGATGCAGCCAGCCATGCCATTCGGCCGGCACGCGGCTCGAATCATTGGCGCCGTTATACATCACCCAGCGGCGCGTCAGGCCGTTCGGATCGACGCCGCCTTCATAATAGACATTGCCCTGATGGTCCTCGCCCACTTTCGTGCCCTTGCGGGCCGTGAAGAGCCAGGTGCCGAAGGTGGCGCCATTCCACCAGGTGAAGATGTTTGCCAGGATACCCATGGCCGATGCGCTTAGCCGCTGGGATTGACGTGGGCAAGGACGATATGGCCCTAATGGGCGGTTGTCGGGCAGAAATCGAGGTCGATCGCGCTCTTGCCGTCGGTTGTTGCGCATTTGCCCCAGGCCAGGCGGTCGCCTTCCTTGATCCCGAGTTCCGCGGCGCGGCCGCCGCGCAGTTCCAGCACTGCCACAACCGGCACGCCGGCGGACACCGGCTCGCGCGAATAGGGGGCGACATTGGCGCCGATGAAGGCGATCGTGCCGTCGGTATGAATGAACAGCATGTCGAGCGGGATGATCGTGTTCTTCATCCAGAAGCTGGCGGTGCGCGGCGGCTCCATCGGGAACAGCATGCCCTTGTCGGCATCCAGCGCCTTGCGGAACATCAGCCCCTGTTCCTGCTCCGCCTCGGTCCGGGCGACTTCCACGTCGAAGCGATGCGCGCCCTTCGCGGTGTGGATGACGAGGGGGAGCAGCGCGCCCTGCGATGCGGCGGCCTGAACATTGCCGCTGTCATTTGCAGCATCGGCGCCGGCATCGGGCTTGGCAGAGCAGGCCAGGAGCAGCGCGGGCAGGGCGGCGGCGAAAAGCAGTCGGGTAAGGATCATGCGATCCTGCCTAGCGGGTTTCGGGGAGGTGCGGGAGAGAATTAACCCTCAATCCTCCGCTTCGGGGACGTCACCGGGCGCGGCATCGACCCAGCGCCGGGCCAGGGCATAATCATGGCCGGCGCGCAGGAAGGCAGCGATCGCTTTTTCCCGGCCCTTGGGATCGGGCGCCTGCATCGCATAGGGGCCGATCCGCTTGCGTCGGGCGAATCGGTCGGCAGCCGCCCAGCGATCGGCCTGTGCCTGGGCATCGGCGGCACCACGATCGGCCTCCTCTATGCCGGCGGCGCGCAATGTCTCGTTGATCCGGCGGGCGCCATAGCCGCGCCGGCCTAGCGCCGCGCTCTTCATCAGGGCAAAGCCGCTGTCGTCGACATAGCCAAGTTCCGCGAAGCGGGCGACCAGCGCTTCGGGATCGGCCGGCGCTTCCCCGCCCCATCCGCGCTCGCGCAATTTGCGCGCCAGATAGGCGAGCAGCTTGCCACGGCTGGTCGCGAACCGACCTACATAGCGCAGCGCCAATTCGCGCAATGCGTCTTCGTCCAGGGGTGGGGGCGGGCGTTTGCTGGTCATGACCGGTCGTGCATTGTGCACCATCATGCGCTAAGCGCCATCTTTATGCCACAGTCGGGCCGGAATTTTACCGCGCCTTATGGTCTAGAAGCACAGGCTGGATTGAAACTATCCGGTGCAAGTCGACGTCAAAACTGATAGCGGCCGCCGGAATATGACAGATATGACATTGGGTGACACCAATATGACGGGTTCGCAGATTATGATGGCACCAACGCCGACCAACGATGTTCTTCCGCGCCGCTTCTCGGATTTCGAGACTTTGGGCGAAGCGTTGGACTATGCGGCGCAGGGCAAGCGCGGCCTCAATTTCCATGATGCGCGCGGCAATCTGGCGCGGCCCTATCCGTTCAGCGAACTGCGCGCGGACGCGATCGCCTGTGCCCATCGCCTGATCGCCCATGGCGTGAAGCCCGAGGACCGCGTCGCCCTGGTCGCCGAAACCGGCGCCGACTTCGCCATGCTGTTCTTCGGCATCGTCTATGCCGGCGCCTGGCCGGTGCCGCTGCCGCTGCCGACCAGCTTCGGCGGCAAGGAAAGCTATATCGACCAGCTCAATGTCCAGCTGTCGAGCTGCGACCCGATGCTGTTCCTCTTCCCCAAGGAACTGGAGGACATGGCGGGCGAATCCGGTCGCCAGAAGTCGGTCGAGAGCATCGCCTTCGAGGATTTCATCGCCCGCGAGGCGGTCCCCTGCGACCTGCCGCAGGCCAAGGGCGAGGAAATCGCCTATCTGCAATATTCGAGCGGCTCGACCCGCTTCCCCCATGGCGTCGCAGTGACGCACCATGCGCTGCTGTCCAACCTGTCGGCGCACAGCCATGGCATGGAAGTGCAGGAAAGCGATCGCTGCATCAGCTGGCTGCCCTGGTATCATGACATGGGCCTGGTCGGCTGCTTCCTGTCGGTCGTCGCCAACCAGGTGTCGACCGACTATATGAAGACCGAGGACTTCGCCCGCCGTCCGCTGGCCTGGCTGGACCTGATCAGCCGCAATGAAGGCACCTCGATCAGTTACTCGCCGACCTTCGGCTACGACATCTGCGCGCGTCGCATGTCGAGCCAGACCAAGGCGGCCGACCGTTTCGACCTGTCGCGCTGGCGACTGGCCGGCAACGGCGCCGACATGATTCGCCCCGATGTGATGCAGAGCTTTGTCGATGCGTTTGGCGATGCCGGCTTCAGCCCCAAGGCGTTCCTGCCGAGCTATGGCCTGGCCGAAGCCACTCTGGCGGTCACCATCATGCCGCCGGGCGAAGGTATCATCGTCGAACTGGTCGAGGAAACCGACCTGTCGGGCGGTGCCGCACCGGAAGGCCGTCCGCAGCGTTTCCGCTCGATCGTCAATTGCGGCAAGCCCGCCAAGGACATGATCGTCGAGATCCGCGACGAGGATGGCGGCCTGATGAACGAGCGCCAGATCGGCAAGGTCTGGACCACCGGCCCCTCGCTGATGGTCGGCTATTTCCGCGATCCCGAAGCGACCGAGGCCTGCATGGCGGATGGCTGGCTGGACACGGGCGACATGGGCTATCTGTCCGATGGCTATCTCTACATTGTCGGCCGCGCCAAGGACATGATCATCATCAACGGCAAGAATCACTGGCCCCAGGATATCGAATGGGCCGTGGAGCAGCTGCCAGGCTTCAAGCAGGGCGACATTGCCGCCTTCGCGATCACCACGCCGGGCGGCGAGGAAGCGCCGGCTGTGCTGGTCCATTGCCGCACCTCCGACAATGAGGAGCGTTCGCGCCTGCGCGACCAGATTCGCGAGCGGGTTCGCGCCATCACCGGCATGAACTGCGTCGTCGAACTGGTGCCGCCGCGCACCCTGCCGCGCACCAGCTCGGGCAAGCTCAGCCGGTCCAAGGCACGTAACCTCTATCTGACCGGCGAGATCCGTCCTTACGATATCGCTGCCTGATCGGGCGACGCATACCGATTGATAACCATTGCCTGCTAGGCCGGGCATGTGGGTATCGAGCAAGGGCAATCCGAAACCGACCGACAGGGACGGGGCTCGCTAAGGGCGATGATGGGGCTCGCACGCCTCGTCGATGAAGCCGATATGCGCGTCCTGACTGCCCAGTTGCAGTCGGCAGACAGCGTCGCGCTGCTGCGTCTGGCGATGAACGTGTTCGGCCTGCTGTTCCTCTGGCGCGTGTTCGGTAGTCATGTTTCGGCGACCGTCATGATTGGCTGGAGCGTCGCGCTGATCGGTGCCGTTGCCATCAGCGCCCTGTTGATCCATCGCCGGAAGATCGGCGCCGGCGGCGTGCCGCAGGCGCGCGACCTGCGCCGTCATGCCCTGACCGGCCTGCTGCACGGCCTGGTCTGGGCGGCCTGCATGACGCTTTTTTCGAGGGGAGAGGGGGCCGAGCATCTAGTGGCGCTCTGGACCCTCATCAGTTGCATCATGGTGTGCGGCGCAATCAGCTATGCGGCGACGCCGCTGGCCGCGATCGCTTTCCTGGTCCCCTGCATCGTCGGTCTGTCGGCGATGTTCGATGGCGAAACCCTGTTGCCGCTGCGGGCGCTCGCCACCAGCTATGCCCTGTCGCTGCTGGTCGGTTGCCTCATCTATGCCCGCACCTTCGCGCGCCAGCACAGCACCACGGTCCAACTGGCCGAGCAGACCGAAGTCGTCAGCCTGTTGCTGCGCGAATATGAGCAGGGCGCGTCCGACTGGCTGTGGCAGACTGATGCGCTGCGCCGGATCAGCGGCGTATCCCAGCGTTTCGCCGAAAGCGTCGGCATGACGCCGCAGGCGCTGGAAGGGGCGCCGCTGGTCCAGGTTCTGGCCGGGGCCGGATGGGAAAGCGGCCGCTTCGCCTCCAGCCTGCATAGCTTGGCGGATCATCTCAAGCGGCGGGAGAGCTTCAGCAATCTGGCGCTGCCCGTCGATGTGCAGGGGCGCACGCGCTGGCTCGAGCTGTCGGCCTCGCCCCGCTATGATGACAATGGCAATTTCCAGGGCTTTCGCGGAGTCGGGTCGGACATCACCATCCAGCGGGAATCGGCCGACAAGATCGCCCAGCTGGCGCGGTTCGACACGCTGACCGGCTTGCCCAACCGCGCCCATCTGCGCGATGCGCTGGATCAGGCAATGGCCGACACCGGCAATCGCCGGCCCGGCTGCGCGTTCCTGATGCTTGATCTCGACCGGTTCAAGGCGATCAATGACAGCCTGGGCCATCAGGTCGGCGACCAGCTGCTCAGCCAGGTGGCGCAGCGCCTGCGCCATGTCTGTGGCGGTGCCGGTTTTTGCGGTCGCATCGGTGGCGATGAATTTGGCGTGGTGATCGCGCGGATCGACGACGACCGGGCGGTGGCGCGCCTGTCGATCGCGATCATCGACGCGTTGTCGGCCCCCTATCAGATCGATCAGCATGTGCTGCATGTCGGGGCGTCGGTCGGCTCGGCCGTCTCGCCGATCGACGGGCACCAGTCCGAATCGATCATCCGCAGCGCCGATCTGGCGCTCTATCGCGCCAAGGACGAAGGCGGCGGCGTCCATTGCCCCTATGAGCCACAATTGCATGCCAAGGCGGAGGAACGGCAGCGGCTGGAGCAGGCGCTGCGTGAGGCGCTGGAGAAGGATCAGCTGCATCTTCTCTATCAGCCGGTCGTGGATGCCACCTCAGGCGTGATCACGGGGTTCGAGGCGCTGGCGCGCTGGACCCATCCCGAACTGGGGCCGATCCCGCCGTCGAAATTCGTGCCGGTGGCCGAGGAGGCTCGGTTGATCGGGCCGATCGGCGAATGGGTGCTGCGCACCGCCTGCCGCGAGGCGATGCGCTGGCCCGCGCATATAAGGGTGGCCGTCAACGTGTCGGCGGAACAGCTGCACCAGTCCAACTTCATCTCCGCGGTGATCAATGCGCTGGCCCAGAGCGGGCTCGATGCGCGGCGGCTGGAGCTGGAGGTCACCGAAAGCGTGTTCATGCATGAGGATGACGGCGCGCTGCGCGTACTGGATCAGTTGCAGTCGATGGGCATACAATTGTCGCTCGACGATTTCGGCACCGGCTATTCCTCGCTCGGTTATCTCAGCCGCACCCGTTTCAACACGATCAAGATCGACCGCAGCTTCGTCGTCGGGGCGGCGCATAACACGCCAGAGAATCTGGCGATCATCCGGGCGGTGGTGACGCTGGCGGAAAGCCTGGGCATGTCGACCACGGCGGAAGGGGTGGAAACCGCGACCGAACTGGACATGGTGCGCCGGCTGGGCTGCAAGAAGGTGCAAGGCTATTATTATGGCCGGCCGATGCTGCCGCAGGATGCGGCGCGCCTGTTCCCCGATCCGCCGGCGCAGGCCTGCGCCGTTGGCTGAGGCACGGCCTCAGCCCTGCTGAACCTGCCGCTCGACCATCGTCCATAGCGCGCCGAAGGCCTGGGCCGGGGGGGAGGCGGGGGCGAAGGCGCCCAGTGGCTTGCGGCGGACCGTCATCTGCTCGATCGTGCTGGCCATAGGGATCGCACCCCAGCCGGGCTGTTCATCCAGTGCCTTGCGATGCAGGCTGCGGCGGCGGTCGACCATCGAATAGACCGGCAGGATCGGCGCATGATTGCCGCCGCGCTGGACCAGATAGCGCGCCACCTCGCCCATCGCGCGCTGCGACAGGGGGGAGGGGATGACCGGGATGACGATCAGGTCGGCGGCGCGCAGCACCTGCTCGCTGGTTTCGGTGAGGCCCGGCGGGCAATCGAGGATGATGCGGTCATAATCCTTGCCCAGGCTGTCGATCAGCTTGGCCAGCCGCTTCTTCTTGTCCATCTCGCGGAACAGATGGTCGAGGCTGCGCAGCGAGGTGTCGGCGGCGATCAGGTCCAGGCCCGGCACGGTGGTGGGCTGGATCAGCTTGCGGACCTCGACATCCTTGCTGAAGATGGCCTGGGCCGCATCGCGGCTTTCAAGATCGGTGGAGAGGAGCCAGCTCGACGCGGCCTGCGGGTCGAGATCCCAGAGCAGGGTGCGCCGCTTCGATATGCTCGCCGACGCCCAGGCGAGGTTGACCGAAAAGGTGGTTTTGCCAACGCCCCCCTTGAGGCTGTAGACGGCGATGGTCGCCAATGCCGGTTCCTTTGCCATGGGAGAGGAAGCTACGGCTTCCCCCCGTCAAAGCAAGGGCTCAAATCAGCCGCTTGTTACATGGGCGTGACAAGCGGCTGATATTCAGAGGATTTCCAGAACCTTGTCCTGGGGGCGGCAGAAGCGCACGCCCTTTTCGGTTTCGACGAAGGGGCGGTTCACATAGGCCGGATTGGCCGCCATCTCGTCCAGGATCGCATCCGCCGTCATGTCCGGCAGGCCGCGTTCCTCGGCATCGGTGCCCATCTTGCGGACCGCTTCGGCCGGGGTCATCCCGGCGTCGGCGAACAGCTGGGCCAGCTTGTCGCGGGTGAAGGGGGTCTTGAGATATTCGACCACCTCCACCTCGACGCCTGGCGTTTCCTCAAGGATCGCCAACGTCTTGCGCGACGTGCCGCATTTGGGATTGTGCCAGATGGTGGCCTTCACTGGCCATCCTCACGGGCAAGCCACTCTTCGAGCCACTTGATCGTATAGTCGCCGTTGAGGAATTCGGGATCCTTCAGCAGCGCCTGGTGCAGCGGGATGGTCGTCTTCATCCCTTCGATCACATATTCCTCCAGCGCGCGGCGCAGACGCATGATCGCGCCCTCGCGGGTGCGGCCATAGACGATCAGCTTGCCGATCATGGAGTCGTAGTAAGGCGGCACCTTATAGCCCTGATACAGGCCGCTATCGACGCGGACATGCATGCCGCCCGGAACATGATAGCTGGTGACGGTGCCCGGCGAGGGCGCGAAGGTCTTGGGATCTTCCGCATTGATGCGGCATTCGATCGCATGGCCGGTGAAGCGGATATCTTCCTGGTTCACCGACAGCGGCTTGCCTTCGGCAACGCGGATCTGTTCGCGCACCAGGTCGAGGCCGGTGATCATCTCGGTCACCGGATGCTCCACCTGCAGACGGGTGTTCATCTCGATGAAGTAGAATTCACCATTTTCCCACAGGAATTCGATGGTACCCGCGCCGCGATAGCCCATGTCGGCCATCGCCTTGGCACAGATGCCGCCGATCCGTTCGCGCTCGGCCTGGCTCAGGACGGGCGAGGGCGCTTCTTCCAGCACCTTCTGGTGACGGCGCTGCAGCGAGCAGTCGCGTTCGCCAAGATGGATGGCATTGCCATTGCCGTCGCCGAACACCTGGATTTCGATGTGGCGCGGATTGCCGAGATATTTCTCGATATAGACGGTGGCGTCGCCGAACGCGGCCTTCGCTTCCGAACCGGCCTGCTGCATCAGCGTTTCGAGCTGGTCGGGCGAGGTGCAGACCTTCATGCCGCGACCGCCGCCGCCGGACGCGGCCTTGATGATCACCGGATAGCCGGCAGCATCGGCAATCGCACGCGCTTCCTCGACATCGCTGACCGCGCCGTCCGAACCGGGAACGAGCGGCAGGCCGAGCGCCCCAGCGGTACGCTTCGCCTCGATCTTGTCGCCCATGGTGCGGATATGTTCGGGCTTGGGACCGACAAAGGCGAGGCCATGGGCCTCGACGATTTCGGCGAACTTGGCGTTTTCGCTGAGGAAGCCATAGCCCGGATGGATCGCGTCGGCGCCGCTGATCTCTGCCGCCGAGATGATCGCGGCGATGTTGAGATAGCTGTCCTTGGCGGCGGGCGGCCCGATGCAGATCGCCTCGTCGGCGAGGCGCACATGCATGGCGTCGGCGTCGGCGGTCGAATGGACCGCCACCGTCTTGATGCCCATTTCATGGCAGGCGCGGTGGATGCGGAGCGCGATCTCGCCGCGGTTGGCGATCAGCAGTTTTTCGATGGCCATGGGATCGCGGCCTTATTCGATGACGATCAGCGGCTGGTCATATTCGACCGGCTGGCCGTTATCGACCAGCACGGCCTTGACGGTGCCGGCGACGGGCGCGGTAATCGCGTTCATCACCTTCATGGCCTCGACGATCAGCACGGTTTCACCGGCCTTCACCTGCGCACCGACGCGCGCGAAGGGGGCGGCGCCCGGCTCGGCCGACAGATAGGCGGTGCCGACGATCGGCGACTTCACCACATTGCCGGCGGGCAGGGCGGGTTCGGCAGCTGCGGCGGGGGCAGCGGCCGGTGCCGCAGCCGGGGCAGCGACGGGTGCCGCTACGGCAGCGGGCGCTGCGAAGATGGGGGCTCCGCCACCGATCTTGCGCGCCACGCGAATCTTGCGGTCGCCGTCCTCGACCTCGATCTCGGTCAGGTTGGTGTCGTCCAGCAAAGCTGCCAGTTCGCGCACCAGGGTGACGTCCACCTGCATCGCGCCCTTGTCATGCTTGTCGTTCATGCTTGACCCTTGTCGTCTTTCAAAATGCGTTCTGGCGGCCAGCGCCTATGCTCATTTGCGCCAAAGCGCAACTTTTGTGCGTTCTACAGTTCCAGGGCTGCTTCGAGCGCCAGCATGTAGGACATGGCGCCAAAGCCCGCGATCGTGCCCTTGGCGGCCATGCCGACATAGGATTTGTGGCGGAAGGCCTCGCGCGTGTGCGGGTTGGACAGGTGGATCTCAATCACCGGCACGGTGATGCCCTTGATCGCATCATGCAGCGCGATCGAAGTGTGGGTATAGGCGCCGGGATTCATGATGATGGCATGGGCGCCCTCGCGATGCGCCTCCTGCACCCAGTCGACCAGATGGCCTTCATGATTGGACTGGCGGAAATCGATCTCGACATGGGCGCGGTGGGCGGCATCCTCCATCCGCTCGGCAATGTCGTCCAGCGTGTCATAGCCGTAGATTTCCGGTTCGCGGGTGCCGAGCATGTTGAGGTTCGGGCCGTTAAGAACATAGATTTTGCGTGTGTCCGCCATGGCGATCCCCCATTCGGTCGAGACTTGTCTGTTGCGGGCGCGGCGTCGCCGCCCCTATATGCGCGCTGATCTTTAGCCCTTCGTGTCGCGCCAAGTCGAGACACGTTTCCAGCCACGAACGGGATAATGTAGTGAGCATCGACGGCACCATCTCCATCCATATCAATGGCGAGCATCGCCGCATCCGCGACGGCCTGACCCTGGCCGAGCTGGCGAGCGAGCTGGGCTTCGCGCCAGAGAAGGTGGCGGTGGAGCGCAATCTGGAAGTGGTGCCGCGTTCGACCCTGGCCGATGTGAAGGTCGAGGACGGCGACGAACTGGAGATCGTGCATTTTGTTGGTGGTGGCGATGTGACCGCCGTTGACGATGACAGCTGGACGGTGGCCGGCAAGACCTTCCGCTCGCGCCTGATCGTGGGCACCGGCAAATATAAGAGTTTCGAGCAGAATGCCGCCGCGCTGGTCGCGTCGGGCGCGGAAATCGTCACCGTGGCGGTGCGCCGCGTCAACGTGTCCGATCCGAACGCCCCGATGCTGACCGACTATATCGACCCGAAGAAGGTCACCTATCTGCCCAACACCGCCGGCTGCTTCACCGGAGAGGAGGCGATCCGCACCCTGCGCCTGGCGCGCGAGGCGGGCGGCTGGGAACTGGTGAAGCTGGAAGTGCTGGGCGAGGCGCGCACCCTCTACCCGGACATGGTCGAAACGCTGCGCGCGACCGAGGTGCTGGCCAAGGAAGGCTTCAAGCCGATGGTCTATTGCGTCGACGATCCGATCGCGGCCAAGCGGCTGGAGGATGCCGGCGCGGTGGCGATCATGCCGCTGGGTGCGCCGATCGGGTCGGGCCTGGGCATCCAGAACAAGGTGACGATCCGCCTGATCGTGGAGGGCACCAAGCTGCCGGTGCTGGTCGATGCGGGCGTGGGCACGGCGTCGGAAGCGGCGCAGGCGATGGAGCTGGGCTGCACCGGCGTGCTGATGAACACTGCCATTGCCGAGGCGAAGGACCCGGTGCTGATGGCGGCGGCGATGAAGGCGGGCGTCGAGGCCGGCCGCATGGCCTATCGCGCTGGCCGCATGGGCAAGCGCATGTATGCCGATCCGTCGAGCCCGCTCGCCGGCCTGATCTGATTCCAGGGCGTCGCGGGGCGAGATTCGACGCGACAGTCGAAGTTCACAGTGTCGTCGGGGTGATTCCGGGCCAATGCGCCGGGAATGCGCCCGCGACGCGACAGCGAAGCGACAGTCGCGCGACAATCGGGTCACGATCGCGCGCGTTCGGCGCGACAGTGGCGCGACATTGAGGCGACAGTGAAGCGACGCCTGGGCGGCACATGACCGGTTGCTTGGGGGCGGATGTCCCATCCCCCAAGGTAGATCAGAAGAGGCGCGTGTAGGACAGCGCGGTTGAGGGGCAGAAGCTGTCGCTAACAGCATCGTCACCCTGAACTTGTTTCAGGGTCCATTTGTCCCAGCAGGCCAATGAGCTATTGGGCTGGATGGATGCTGAAACAAGTTCAGCATGACGTTGTGAGGGAGGGCCGGAAGCCCATTATTTAACCGATCAGGTTGACCGCGATCCTATCCCTCGTTCTTCACTCTTCACCCCGCAACTCCAGCCGGCTGGCGCGGTCGAAGATGGTGAGCACCAGCGGGTCGGCTTCGGCGGCGCGGACGGCGACGTGGAAGTCGACCGGGGGCATGAGCGGGGCGCCGGGCACCGGGACCAGGCGCCCTTCGGCCAGTTGCTGGCGCGCCATCGGCCGGGGGAAGATGCCGATGCCGCTGCCTTCCAGCACGATGTCGATCATGGTGCGGACATTGTTGCACAGGTTGAGCGGACAGTCGGCCAGGTCCGACGCGGCGATCGCATCCTTCATGATGCGGTAGAGCGGCGACAGGTTGGTGAGCGACCAGATCGGCGGGCGGGTGGCCGCCATGGTCGCAACGGTCGCGGGGCTGGCGAGCCAGAGCAGGTCGACGCTGCCGATCGGCGCGGTGCGCAGCATCGGATGGGCGATGCGGCCAGCGGCGAAGGCGAGGTCGGCATGGCCCGACGCGAGCTGCTGGATGAGGTCGGCGGTGAGCGCGATGTCGACCTCCAGGCTGACATGGGGCAGGTCGCGGCCAAGCTGGGCGACGAAGCCGGGCAGGCAGCTGGCGGCGGCAATTTCGCCCGCGCCGATGCGGATGATGCCGGTCGCGCCGGATATGTCGCTGCACCCCATCAGCACGCCCTGGAAACGCGCCCATAGCGGTTCGCTCTCGCGTACCAGTTCGCGCCCCGCTGGGGTGAGGGCCATCGTCCGCCCCTCGCGCCGGAAGAGCGCGGTGCCCAGATGGCTTTCCAGCTCGCGCACCCGCGCGGAAATGGCCGGCTGGGTGGTGTTGAGGCGCGCCGCCGCCGCCGCGAAGGTGCCCAGCCGCGCGATCCAGAGCAGGGTTTCGAGGTGGTAGAAGGCGATGCGATTGATAGACATTGTTTGGGTTTAACTGAAAAAACAAATCATTGGTATTGATCGGTTTGCCTACCTAGTCTGCGCTGAAATTTCAAAAGGATGGATGCCGATGGCCAAGAAGCTCTACCCCGATGCCGCCGCCGCGCTGGAGGGGCTGCTGTTCGACGGCATGCATCTGTGCGCGGGCGGCTTTGGCCTGTGCGGCATCCCCGACCGGCTGATCGACGCGATCCGCGATTCGGGGGTCAAGGACCTGACCATCGCCAGCAACAATGCGGGCATCGACGGCGAGGGGCTGGGCAAGCTGCTGCGCACGCGCCAGGTCAAGAAGATGATCTCCTCCTATGTCGGCGAGAACAAGGAGTTCGAGCGGCAATATCTGGCCGGCGAGCTGGAGGTGGAATTCTGCCCCCAGGGGACGCTGGCCGAGCGCTGCCGCGCGGGCGGGGCGGGCATTCCCGGCTTCTACACCAAGACCGGCGTCGGCACCGCGGTGGCCGAGGGCAAGGAAGTGAAGAATTTCGACGGCCAGGACTATATATTGGAGCGCGGCATCTTTGCCGATGTCGCGATCATCAAGGGCTGGAAGGCGGACGAGAGCGGCAACCTGATCTTCCGCAAGACCGCGCGCAATTTCAACGCGCCGATGGCGACGGCGGCGAAGATCTGCATCGCCGAGGTGGAGGAAGTGGTGCCCGTGGGCAGCCTCGACCCCGATGCGATCCATCTGCCCGGCATCTACGTCAAGCGGATGATCGTTGGCGCCCCCTATGACAAGAAGATCGAGTTCCGCACCGTGCGGCAGAGGGACGCGGCCTGATGGCGACGATGATGCGGCTTGCGCCGGCGCTGTTGCTGGCGCCGCTGGCAGCCTGTGCGACCACCACCGCGACGACTAGTGCGACTGGCCCGGCGCCGGTGACGCCGACCGGACCGGCGGTGCCGCCGGCTGGCATGCAATATCTCTACGGATCGGGCGAGGCGGCGGCGCTGTCGCGCCAGGCCTGGACCGCTTTGGTCGCTCATGCCGCTGCCGTCGTGAAGGCACGGCCGGCCGATTCTGTCGTGTTGGCCGAAGGGGCGAGCCTGGATGCGCCCAAATATGTGCCGTGCGGCAACCGGCCGTTCGCCGCCGTGTTCGACGTCGACGAGACGGTGATGCTGAACACCGGCTTCGAATATCATGATGCGAAGACCGGCAAGGGCTATGACGCGGCCGACTGGGACGCGTGGGAAAAGACCGGCGAAGGCGCGGTCGGCCCGGTGCCGGGCGCGGACAGCAGCCTCAACGCGCTGCGGGCGATGGGCGTGACCGTGATCTTCAACACCAACCGCTCGGTCGCCAATGCCGATGCCACCGCGCGCGCGATCAAGGCGGCGGGGCTGGGCGAGGCGGTGCATGGCCAGACGCTGTATCTGGCCGGCGACGATGCCATGGGATCGCGCAAGGATGGCCGGCGCTGGACGATTTCGCGCAGCTATTGCGTGATCGCGCTGGGCGGCGACCAGCTGGGTGATTTCACCGACCTGTTCAATGCGGGGCAGAGCGTGCCGGCGCGCCGCGACGCGACGCAAGGCCCGGCGATCGCGAAACTCTGGGGCGCGGGCTGGTTCGCCCTGCCAAACCCCGTTTATGGCAGCGGCCTCAAGGGCGGCTTCGACGATGTTTTTCCTGCCGACAAAAGGTGGGCGCCGCCCGCCCAAGGGGAGAAGTGATAATGGCCTGGACCCGTGACGAGATGGCCGCGCGTGCGGCGAAGGAGCTGGAGGACGGCTTCTATGTGAATCTGGGCATCGGCATCCCGACGCTGGTGGCGAACCATATTCCCGATGGCGTCGAGGTGACGTTGCAGTCGGAAAATGGCATGCTGGGCATCGGCCCCTTCCCCTATGAGGGGGAGGAGGATGCGGACCTGATCAATGCCGGCAAGCAGACGATCAGCGAGCTGCCGCAATCGGCCTATTTCAGTTCGTCCGACAGTTTCGCGATGATCCGCGGCGGACATATCGACCTGACCGTTCTTGGTGCGATGGAAGTGGCCGAGAATGGCGACATCGCCAACTGGATGATCCCCGGCAAGATGATCAAGGGCATGGGCGGCGCGATGGACCTGGTGGCCGGCGTCAAGAAGATCATCGTAGTGATGGAGCATACATCCAAGAATGGCGATCCCAAGTTCATCCCGGCCTGCACCCTGCCGCTGACCGGCAAGAATGTGGTCGACATGATCGTCACGGACCTGTGCGTGTTCCAGCGTCTCGACCATGACAGCCCGTTCAAGCTTGTCGAGCTGGCACCGGGCGTGACCGCCGAGGAAGTCGCTGCTAAGACGACCGCCCATTATCTCAGCTAAGGGCGTTTCATGAGCCTCGACGGCACCTATGACGAAGCCAATATCTTTGCCCTGATCCTGCAGGGCAAGATCCCGTCGACCAAGCTGTACGAGGACGAGAACACCTTCGCCTTCCTCGACATCATGCCGCAGACGCGGGGCCATGCGCTGGTCATTTCCAAATGGTCCAAGGCGCGCAACCTGCTGGAGATGGAGGATGAGGCGCTGGCCCAGGTGATGGCGACCACCAAGAAGGTCGCCACCGCCATCCGCAAGGCGCTGGACCCCGACGGTATCCAGATCGCCCAGTATAACGGCGCGCCGGCGGGCCAGACGATCTTCCACCTGCACGTCCATATCCTGCCGCGCTGGGAAGACGACCCCAAGGGCTTCGCCGCCCATGGCGCCGGCGCGCAGGTGGACAAGGATGCGCTGGCGGCGCTGGCCGAAGAGATTCGCGCGCAGTTCTGACGTGGCACTCAAACCCTTCAAGGCGCCGGGCGCGCGGCTGGCGCTGCGGTCCAAGCCGGCCAACAGCTATCTGACCGGGGACCGGGGCGGGGCCGAGGTGATCCTCGACATCTCGCGCCTGCTCTCGCGCGCTTTCCACCCGACGCCGACCGGCATCGACCGGGTCGAATATGTCTATGCCCGCGAATTGCTGGAGCGGATGCCCGACCGGCTGGCCTTTGCGGCAGTCCATCCCGCCGGCGGCTATTATGGGCGCTTGAACCATGCCGCCGTGCGCCAGTTCCTGGCCTTCACCGCGGCGAAATGGCGCAATGTGGATTCGCCCGACGAGCGCAAGGAGCGGGCGGCGGTGATCCGCCACATGTTCGCGACGCGCCCGCGCCCTGTGCCCAGGGCCAAGGGGCCGCGCATCTATCTGCAGGCGTCGCCCCATCATCTGGACGATGCGGCGCAGGTGGGGGCGATCCTGCGGGCGGAGGGCGCGAAGTTCGTCACGCTGGTGCATGATGTCATTCCGCTGAGCCACCCCGAGTTCGCCCGGCCGCAGGGCGCGGACGAGCATCGCCGCCGGCTGCGCAGCATCGATCTTTATGCAACCGGCATCATCGGCAACAGCCAGGCGACCCTGGACGCGCTGGAACCGCATCTGTCGAACGGCCTGACCGATCGCAGGACATGCGTCGCCCATTTCGGCGCCGATCCGCCCGATGTGTTTGGCGGGTCCGGCACGACGCTCCCTGATCGGCCCTATTTCGTCTATCTGTCGACCATCGAGCCGCGGAAGAATCATCTGCTGCTGCTCAATATCTGGCGGCGGATGGTGGACGAGCTGGGTGATGCGGCGCCGATGCTGGTATTGATCGGCCGGCGCGGCTGGGAAAATGAGAATGTCATCGACATGCTGGAGCGGGGCGAGGCGCTGCGCGGCCATGTGATCGAGGCGGGCGAACTGCCCGACAACCAGATGCAGGATCTGGTCGCGGGCGCGCGGGCGATGCTGATGCCGTCCTTTGCCGAAGGCTTCGGCATGCCGGTGGTCGAGGCGCTATGTGCCGGCGTCCCGGTGATCTGCAGCGACATTTCGGCGCATCGCGAAGTCGGCGGGGACGCGCCCGATTATATCGATCCGCTCGATGGCATCGGCTGGATGCGGATGATCCACGCCTATGCCGCAGCGGATTCGCCGCAGCGGGCAGCGCAGCTTGTACGGATCGGCGGATGGCATGCGCCGACCTGGCGTGACTATTTCGACATAGTGACGGAACTGATGGAAGAAGTGACAGCGACTGTTCCTTGACCTGGAATTTTCAGGCGATCATGGAATGGGTTGAATGCAATTTCCCTCCTTGGCGTTGGTAGGCCTGGGGGCGTCGTCGGGGGTATGTGGACATGGCGGAAATCGCCGACGCGGGAGTCGGAGCCTGCCGTCGCTCAGACCGTATTCCGTTCCTGCGGTCGCCGCCTTTCCCCGGCATCGATCCCGCCGTTGCGGCCATCAGTCAGGATGACCAGGGCGGCTTCTTAGCGCCCATATCCGACGGGTTACTAGATGCGTTGCGGCTGGCCCGGGTGGGCGGTGATTTCTGGGGACATCGGCCGAAAGGGCTGTTGCTGGTCGCGCGCGAAGGCGTGTGCATCGATCCCTCCATCTGCGTCGGTCTTGTTGCCGGGCAGATTGGCATTGTGCCCGCTGATGCCGGCGCGAAGCGTGGGGCAGCGCCAGCAATCGGGCATTGGCTGCCTTCGGTCTGCGATCCCTGGGCATTGCTGGCCGACGCGCGGACCGTCCATGCCAAGGTGGACGATGACCTTGCCATCGTCGCCGGCTTGTTGGACATTGCAGTCGTCGGGCCGGATGGTGTGGCGTTCTCCGCAGAGCAGTTGAAGGACGCGGCGCGCTATCGACTGGCAAGTGCCCGCTATCGGGACTGCTTCAGCGGCGGGATGGTCGATGCCGCCCATGCAATTGCGCAACTGGCCGATTGGCGACGACATGTGGACGGCAATAGAGGGATTGCGGCGGCAAGCGGCATGGCGTTCTGGAAGCGGGAGGCGATGCGTCATTTCCTGTGGGATGGAGTCCGCACACCGCCCTTCCTGCCACCCGCACGCGGCTTGGCGCGGGCACGGCGGGAAGCGGGCGCGCTGGCGATCTGGCCATCGCGGGTGCCCGTCACCATCGCAGCGGATGCGGCTGCTGCCGGCGTTGCTTTGGCACGCGTCGAGGACGGGTTTTTGCGTTCACGGGGGCTTGGCGCGGCGCTGCATCCGCCCGGATCGGTGGTGATCGATCGATGCGGCATCTATTATAATGCGCGCGGGGCAAGCGATCTGGAAAGCTTGCTCGCCACGCATGCATTTTCGTCGGACCTGGTCGAACGCGCGCGGCTGCTGCGCGCGCGGGTCTGTGATGCCGGTGTCACCAAATATGGTGCCGAGGCGGGCCAGATGATCGACCTGCCGCCCGGCCGGCGCACGGTGCTGGCGGTGGGGCAGGTCGATGACGACATGTCGGTGCAACTGGGCGGGGCCGGGGTCGATGGCAATCTCGACTTTCTGGCGCGAGTGCGTCGTGCAGAACCGAACGCCTGGATCATCTATCGCCCGCACCCCGATGTGCAGGCCGGCCACCGCAAGGGGCATTTGAGCGACGCTGTCGTGTTGGAACATGCCGACGAGATCGACAGCGGCGCGCCCCTGATGGCGTTGGTGCAGGCGGTGGACGAAGTGCATGTCCTGTCATCGCTGACAGGCTTTGAGGCGTTGATGCGCGGCTGTGCCGTGACGGTCCATGGCATGCCTTTCTACGCTGGTTGGGGGCTGACTCGCGACCTTGCCAAATCCTCTCCGCGACGGGGGCGACAACTCGACGTGGATCGACTTGTCGCGGCCGCACTCATTCTCTATCCTCGCTACATCGATCCCGTGACGCGCTTGCCTTGTGGTCCCGAACTGATGGTGGACCGCCTAGCGAGTGGATCGACGCCGCCGATGACATGGCTCATCCGGCTGCGCGCGCTACAGGGGAAGCTACGAAGATTTATGACATTGTCCGCTGAGTTCCTTCATGGCTGAACCAACGTCGAAAACATTCTTGTTCCTGCAGGGGCCGCATGGTCCCTATTTCTCGATGCTTGCGGACGCGTTGCGCAAGCGCGGGCATTCTGCTCTGCGGATCAACATCAATGGTGGCGACAAGGTCGATTGGCCAGGAGATGCCACCGATTATCGTGGAACATTTCGTAACTGGCCGCTCTTCTTTGACGATTTTATCGTCAATCATGGCGTTACGGACCTGATTCTCTATGGTGATTGCCGTCCCTACCATACCTCGGCACATGGCATGGCACGGCTGCGCAACTTGCATGTTCATGTCGTGGAGGAAGGGTATATTCGCCCCGATTTCCTGACCTTGCAGGACGATGGCGTGAACGGCAATTCGACTCTGCCGCTGGACCCGCATTGGTATCTAGACCAGGTCCGGGGCTTGCCGGACTATATCGATAATCTGCCGCCCGTACCCTCGACCTTCAATGCCCGTGCGCGCAACACGATGCGCAATGGTCTGGCCGCTGCATTCATGCGGCCCTATTTTCCATTCTACCGAACCCACCGGCCGCATAGTTTCCTGATGGAATCGGTCGCCTGGTGTCGCAAGCTGGTCATGCGTCGCGGTGACGGGCGCCGGTCTTTGAAGGCGTGGGATACGGTCAAGGATAAGCCCTATTTCGCGCTCCCGTTGCAACTCAACTCCGACTATCAGATTCGCGTTCATTCGCCCTTCGGCAACATGCGCGCTGCGCTGCGTTTCGCTATCAAGAGCTTTGCGCAGCATGCGCCTGATCATGTCTCTCTTGTGGTGAAACGCCATCCGCTGGACCCCGGTCTTGTCGCCTGGGACCGACTGACTCGCCGGCTGGCCGCGCATTATGGCGTAAAGGACCGTGTCGTCTATCTGGCCGATTGGGACATTGCCAAAGTGGTGGGCAAGTCGTTGGGCGTGGTGACGGTGAACAGCACTGTAGGCACGCTGGCGCTCAATGCCGGCAAGCCTGTCGTGGTTCTGGGGCACGCAGTCTACAAGGTGCCAGGAGTGGTGCATCAGTCGAGCCTTGATGATTTCTGGTCGGCGCCGCGCCAGCCGGACATGACGCTCTATTCAGCGTTTCGGCGAGTTCTGGTCGATCGCTGCCTCATTCGCGGAGGGCTTCTGAGCGAGGAAGGGCTGCAGATGCTCGTCAGCAACGCAGTTGATCGGCTGTTGCGGGCGCCTGCGCAGATTATCCGGCCAGACCGAGGCCGGGCACCACGATGGACAATGCAAAAGGGCACGGCGTTACGTGGAGTACGCTAAAGGACAATTTTGGTGACCATCGCCATTGATCGGCGAATGCGCAATCTTGCCGAAGTGAATCGGTGACTACATGCTATTGTCATCGATCAGTGCTGAAGAATGGGCGATCATCGGGCTTTCGCTCCGGGTCAGTCTGACAGCGGTCTTCGCGATGCTGCCGATAGCTTTTGCCTTGGCATGGTTGCTCGCGCGCTATCGTTTTCCTGGCAAACTGATGCTTGATGCACTGGTGCATTTGCCGTTGGTGGTGCCACCGGTGGTCACCGGCTGGCTACTGCTGCTTCTGTTTGGTCGGCAGGGTGTTTTTGGTTATTGGCTGGAAAGCTGGTTTGGCATCAGTCTGTTGTTTCGCTGGACGGGCGCAACGCTCGCGGCAGCAATCATGGCGATGCCGCTGATGGTGCGCGCTATCCGGCTGTCGATTGAGACAATCGATCGACGATTGGAGGCTGTCGCCCAGACGCTCGGAGCAGGCCGTATCCGGGTCTTCTGCACCATCTCGTTGCCACTCGCGGTTCCGGGCATATTGGCTGGCATGATCCTGGGTTTTGCTCGATCGATCGGGGAATTTGGCGCCACCATTACCTTTGTGTCCGATATACCAGGGGAGACCCGAACACTGCCGATCGCCATCTATTCCGCACTGCAACTGCCGGACAGCGAAAATGCGGTATTGCGGCTGGCGCTGATTTCGATTGCGCTGTCGCTCGGCGCGTTGATGGCATCCGAATGGCTCGCGAGACGCATGGGCAGGGGCGACCATGTCCTTTGACATCCATGTCCGTCGCCGACTGGGGGCCAATCATCTGGCCATAGACATCGCCAGTTCCAGTGCGATCGTCGGCCTATTTGGTCCATCTGGGGCAGGCAAGAGCAGCCTGCTCAACATGGTGGCCGGTCTATTACGTCCCGATGAAGGTCGTGTCGCGATTGCCGGGGGCACGTTGTTTGACAGCGCCGTCGGCGTAGACCTGCCCATCGCGCAGAGGCATTGCGGCTATATTTTTCAGGATCTGCGCCTCTTTCCGCACATGAGCGTGCGCGGGAACCTTATTTATGGCCGAAGGCATAGTGGGGGCAGCGCGCTTGATATGCCAGCTATCGTCGACATGTTAGGCATCGGCGATCTGCTTGAGCGCCGGCCACATTCTCTCTCCGGGGGGGAGGCGCAGCGCGTGGCGATTGGGCGTGCCTTGCTAGCCAATCCTCATTTTTTGTTGATGGATGAGCCATTGACGGGCCTGGACCAGGGCCTGAAGGACCAGATACTGGAGCTTATACGCAAGTTGCACGCGGCCACATCGATCCCGATTCTTTATGTCAGTCACGATCGTGCAGAATTGGAGGCGCTGGGAGCCGACCTTGTCTCGATCCGTCCGTCGAAAACCGGAGATGGTGCGGGGCTTTGAGATGATGGCGTGCGCGATCCGTAGAAAAACAATCGGCGATCAGGGCGCGCTGAAGCCGTAACGGCCAAGGATCGCCCGGCCCTGCGCCGACAGCAGGAAGCGGCGGAAGCCTTCCGCGTCACGGTGGCGACTGGCGGTCAGCCGCGCCACCGGATAGCGGATCGGCGGATGGCTGCCGGTCGGGAAAGTCCCGACCGTCTGCACCGATTTCGAGGCGCGGGCATCGGTCGCATAGACGATGCCGAACGGGGTGGCGCCGCGTTCGACCAGGGCGAGGGCGGCGCGCACGCTGTCGCCGCGCGCGACCTTGTCCGCGACCGAGGGCCAGACATTGAGCGCGGTGAGCGCCGCCTTGCCATATTTGCCCGCCGGTACGGCGTCGGGATCGGCCATGGCGAGGCGGCCGCCGTTCAGCGCTGCGGCGAGCGGCATGTTGCGGCCGATGCGCAGCCGCACCGGCTTGCCGGCCGGGGCGACCAGCACCAGCCGGTTGCCGGCCATGTCGGCGCGGCTGCCGCGCGCAACGAAGCCGGCCTTCTGGATATCGTCCATCCAGTCCTCGTCGGCGGAGGCGAACAGGTCGGCGGGGGCGCCGGCCTTGATCTGCCGGGCCAGCGCCGAGGAGGCGGCGAAGGACAGGACCGGGCGAGCATGGCCCTGCCGCGCCCAGGCATCGGCGGCGGCATTCATCGATTCCTGCAGGCTGGCGGCGGCAAGCACAAGTGGCCCGCGCTTGTCCTGAGCAACTGCCCAGGATGGCGACAGCAAAAGGGACAGGAGCGCGAGCGCGCGCAGCAGGAGCGGAATCGGATGAAGGAAGCGCATGGACGCCTTGTGCGCCCGGCGCCGCGGCCATGCAATTGTCGGCACATGCTTTTGTCGCCGCGTCCGATCCGCTAAGCAGGCGCCGGTGATGCCGATCCTTCCCCCCTTCGTCCGTTCCGGCCGGACCCGCGCAGCCCTTTGACATGGCAGTGATACGCACGCTTTGCGGCCGGTGCGGCGTCGGCTGTGGCCTGCGCGCCATCACCGGCGAGGATCGCGACCTGATGGTCGAGGGCGACCGGATGCATCCGGCCAATGCCGGGCGGCTGTGCGGGCGCGGGCTGGAGATCGCGGAAGAGGTCGGGCTGGAAGGGCGATTGCTCCAGCCGATGATCGACGGTCGGCCGCAACGCTGGGAGAAGGCGATCACGCAGGTCGCCCGGCGCTTGTCGGCGGTGATCGCCCAGCATGGCCCGGACAGCGTGGCGCTGCATGTCGGCGGCGGCCTGCTGACCGAGGATTATTATGTCGCCAATAAGCTGATGAAGGGCTTCATCGGTTCGGCCCATGTCGATGCGGGTTGGGCCGCCAATGATGGCGCGGCGCTGGCGCAGCGCGCGGCCTATGGCGAGGATGTGATGCCCGCCGCCTATGAGGATATCGAGCGGGCCGAGCTGATCCTGATGGTCGGCGCGGATCTGGCGCAGGATCATCCGGTGCTGAACGCGCGGATCGCGGCGGCGCGGGCCGAGCAGGGCGTCGAACTGCTGTTGCTGGCGGCGCCGGGCGAGGGGACGAGCATCGAGGCCGACCTGCGCATCGAAATGCCGCGCGACGGCATGGCGTCCTGGATCGCCGGACTGCTGCGCCATTGTCATGATGTCGGCGCGACCGATGGCGACTATCTGGCGCGCAGTGTCAGCGTGCCCGACGATTTCTGGGCGCAACTGCGGACCCGCCATGATCTGTGGTCGGTGGCGCGCAGTTGCGGCCTGTCGCCGGTGGAACTGCGTGCGCTCTATGACCGGATCGCCGCCGTGCCGCGGATCGTGACGCTGTTTGGCGGCGCGGACGAGGGGCTGGCGCGGGCGGTGATCGATTTCCATCTGGCGACGGGGCGGATCGGCAGGCCGGGGGCGGCGCCCTTTGCCATGACGGCCGCGGCCAATGGCATGGGCGGGCGCGAGGTCGGCTGCAATGCGAGCGGCCTCGCGGCGCATCGCGGCTTCACGGCATCGGCTATGGCAGAAATAGCCCGTTTCTGGTCAGCGGAGGCGATGGCGACCGGGCCGGGGTTGGACGGCGCGGAACTGGCCGACGCGGTGCGGAGCGGGCGCATCCGCGCGCTTTGGAGCATCGGCGGCGACGGCATCGATCCGGCCTGGCTGCGCGCGGCGCTGGACGCGGTGCCGCTGGCGATCCGCTCCACGCCCTGGGCCGATCCCGAGCGGGACGGGCGCGGTATCGCGCTGCCATCGGCCAGTTGGGTCGAGAAGGACGGCACGCTGACCGGGGCGGACCGGCTGATCAGCCGCCAGCGCCGGCTGTTCCCGCTGCCCGGCGAAGCCAAGCCCGACTGGTGGATCGTCACCCAGGTAGCGCGCGCCATGGGCTGGCAGGCGGCCTTTCATTATGAATGGGCGGCGGAAATCTATCGCGAGCATGTGCGCCTGACCGCCTATGGCAATGACGGCGCGCGGCTGCTCAACCTGCGCCGCCATGCCCCGATTTCCAACCCGGCCTATGAGGAACTGACCCCCTGGCGCTGGGGCGAGCTGCCGTTCGACGAGGGGCGGTTCCCGACGCCGGATGGCAAGGCCCGCCTGCTGCCTCTGTCCTAGGCGGTAGATCGCCGGGCGACGGGGCGCCGACGCGACAGTAGAAAGTTCACACCGTTGTGCGGCATGTGGTGACGCGTCTTTTGGCGGATTTGCGTCAGGTCGGTCGGCGCGGGGTGATGGCCGCGCGGCGATCAGGCGCCAGTGTCGCGCCTGCGACGCGACAGCGAGGCGACAGGGAAAGGACAGCGACGCGACAGTGTCGCGTGGGCGGCGGCAGTGGAGGCGGGAAAGGGCGCGGCGTTCCATCGACGCATGTGGAACAGAAAGGGCGAGAGTAGGAAAGCGAAGGGGCTGCTACCGACCAAGAGCGGCCATGTTCCCCCTCCCGCAGGCGGGAGGGGTTGATGGGAGGCGCGTGACTCCCATCAAGGGGGTGGGCTGGACGTCGCGATAGACCACCCCGCTGCGACTAACGCGCTGCGCGCGCAAGTCTCGCTTCCCCTCCCGTTTACGGGAGGGGAATGGCAGGAGACCACCCAACATTGCCATCCCAGCGGAGGGCTAGGGCCATATTCTCGACAGCTTCAGCCTCGCGTTATGCCCGTGAGATGATCGAGCAGGGCGTCGCCATTGGCGGTCCAGGTGAAGCGCAGGGCGGCGGCGCGGACGGCGTCGCGTTCGGGCGGGTCTGCCAATATGTCGGCGATCGCTTCGGCCAGGGCTTCGGGTTCGCGATCGACGATCTTGCCGGCTTCGGGGCGATCGAGCAGTTCGCGGGCGCCGCCGACATCGGTGATGACGATCGGCGTGCCGCAGGCGAGCGATTCCACCCAGGCATTGGCGAGTCCTTCGGATTCCGATGGCAGCGCCATCACGTCGGCGGCGGCATAGAGGCGCGGCAAGCGATCGTGCGGCACCGAGCCGAGGAAGCCGATGCGCCGTTCGACGCCCAGTTCCTGCGCGAGATTTTCGAGCATCCGGCGATATTGGCCCTGGCCGGCGAGCAGCAGGGTGGTGCCGGGCAATTGGGGCAGGGCGCGGACCAGAATATCCTGGCCCTTGCGGGGGATGAGCGCGCCGACGCAGAGGATCAGCGGCCCTTCGAAGCCGAGCGCGGCCTTGGCCTGATCGCGATCGGCGATTTCGAAGCGGTCGAGATCGACGCCGGTATAATGGACCCGGATCTTGTCGGCATCGATGCCCATCCTGCCCATGGAACGCCGCATCGCGGCCGATACGGCGAGCAGGCCGGCGGCACCGTCGGCGGCGCGCTTCACCATCTTCTTCGTGCCGCGCTGGGTGCCCCAATGATGAATGTCGGCGCCGCGCGCCTTGACCGAATAGGGGATGCCGAGCGCCTTCGACAGGCGCTGGGCCACTGGGCCGTCGGGGAAGAAGAAGCTGGCGTCGATCACGTCGAACGGGGTCTGGGCGTGCAGCCGCTTGACCAGCGGCAGGATGGCGCGGGTCATGGTGAGGACATTGGTGCGGCCGCCGAATTTCGGGATGATCGGGAAGGTCGGCCGATAGACGGTCAGATCCTTCCACCTTTCCTTGGGTGGCAGGGCCCGCAGCGGGGCATAGCGGCCGGCGCGCGAGAGCGGCCAGGGCGGCATGCCGATCGGGGCGACAACGGTGACGCTGACGTCGGGGCGGCTCGCCAGTTCGCGCGCCTGTCGCTCCACGAAAACGCCGAAATTGGGCCGGCTCATGTCCGGGAAGAGCGTGGAAAGCGTGAGGACGTTGAGTGTCATGGGCCCTCCCTACTGCATGTCGGTTAAGCGAGGCTTAGGCGTGGTGGGGGCGCTTGGCTATAGCCGTCGGACGAGTTGCACCGCCACCGCGCCCCAGGGTGGGTCGGTCAGCACCTGTTGCCGGGCGCCATGGCCGAGCGGCAATATCTGGAGCCGGTCGCCCTCGCGGCCGATGAGGCGGCCGAACAGGAAGCGGCCAGCGGGGCGGGGAAAGAGGACGTCGCGGTTCAAGGCGCTGGCGAAATCGGCCGGGGCGATGCGGCGGCACCAGATGGCGTCGCCGCTGCGATAGTCGCCTATGCTGGCATTGACCTGGATGCCGATCATGCCGTCGGCGGGCACGGGCGGCGGGAAGGACAGGGCGCGGACCGGTGCGCGCGCGCCCTCCGGCCCGAGCAGGGCGGCGACGGGCACTTCGCTCTGGCCGGGCAGGGCGACCAGTTCCGCGCTGGTGACGCCGAGCGCATCGGCAATCCGGTTCAGCCATTTGACCGAGACGGTGCGTGTGCCGGTTTCGAGCCGGCCGATCGTCTGAGCGGTGGTAGGCGGCAGGCAGAGCAGGCCCACCTGTTCCAGCGTCAGGCCCTTGGCCTTGCGGACCTCACGGATGCGGGTGATCATGGCTGTCCTCGGGTTGATAACCTATTTGGTTTTCTCTTTCCTACAGATTATCCGTCGTGGCAAGCCCCTGGCCTTCGCCACCCTGTCAGGAGATGCCGCCATGGCCACCCAGTTTGTCGACCAGATGATCGAAGACCCTGCCGGCAAGATGCAGGCGGTGAAACTGCATCTGGGGGAATCGCCGCTCGGCTGGCTGCATGCACGCGGCCATGTGAGCGACCGGCAACTGGCGGCGGGGGAGCGGCTGCGGCGCGACTGGGAGCAGGCGGGACTGGGCGCGCGGGTGACGATGCGCTGGGACGGGGCACCGG
>NZ_NOIW01000066.1:0-32255 GCF_002708645.1 Sphingobium sp. IP1 | reverse complement strand
CCCGAACCGGCCGCTCCCGCGCCGGTCGCGCCGCCACCCGCTCCTCCGCCACCGCCGCCTCCTCCCCCCGTGGAAGCGGCGCCCGCCGAAGCGCCGATGCGATTCACGCCGGCGCCCGAGCCGGAACCGGTCGCACCCGTGCAGCCGGAGGCCGCTGCACCGCCGCCGGTCGAACCTGCGGCCGCGATCAGCAGGAAGAAGAGGACGGCGGCGCTGCGCTCCATTATTTCGGGCCGCCGGCCTGGGCCGTGAATATGGGCCTGGTCGCCGAAGAGGGCGATCCGGACCTGCTCTTCTATCTCTCCAAGCCTGCCGAGCGGCGCAAGCTGCCGACCGGCGAGGAATATTTTGCCTTTGGCGCGCGGATCGTGAACAGCGGCAAGCAGGCGCTGCCGGTGCCGCCGGTGCTGGTGCAGCTGCGCGACCGGCAGAACCGGCTGGTGTTCAGCTGGACCACCAAGGCGGACAAGGCCCGGCTGAAGCCCGGCGAGGAAGCGTCGATCAACGAAAGCCGGATCGACATTCCGAAGAATGCCGAGAATCTCTCGCTGACCTTCGTCGAATAAACCTGACCGTCAGGGATAACTGACGGTCTTGGGCCGGCCCTGCGGGATCGGGATATATTCCTGATCGTCGCCCGGAATCAGCGGGAAGCGCATCGCTTCCCAATCCTCGCGCGCCTGCATCAGCCGCTCCTTGGTCGAGGAGACGAAATTCCACCAGACATGGCGCGGGGTCGCGAACGCCTCGCCACCACACAGGACCAGATTGGCGCCATGGTCGCTGTGCAGCGTCGCGGGCACGCCGGGGCGCAGCACATAGAGGGTCTGGGGTAGCAGTTCGACGCCGTCGAGCGTGGCCGCCCCCTGCCAGAGATAGAGCGCCCGTTCCTCCGCAATGGCATCGACCGGGATGGCCCCGCCGGGACGCAGCTGGATGTCGGCATAGATGGTGTCGGCATAGGTCGAGACCTGCGCCGTCTCGCCCCAGAGCGTGCCCATGATGACCCGCGCCCAGGAGGCATGATCCTCCAGCACCGGCAGGCCGCCGCCCTCGACATGCTCGAAGGCCGGGTCGCATTCCTCGTCACGGTCCGGCAAGGCGAGCCAGGTCTGGATCGCCAGCAGTTTCTTGTCATGGCCGCGATCGGCGGGCGGGGTGCGCTCCGAATGGACGATGCCCTTGCCCGCGGTCATCAGATTGACCGCGCCGGGACCGATCAACTGCTCCGTGCCGAGCGAATCGCGGTGGAGGAACGTCCCTTCCAGCATGTAGGTGACGGTGGCGAGGTTGATGTGTGGATGGGGGCGGACGTCCACCCCCTGCCCCGTCGGCAACAGCGCCGGCCCCGCCTGATCGAAGAAGATGAAGGGGCCGACCATGGTCCGTTCCTTCGCCGGGAGCGCGCGATGCACCTTGAAATCGCCCAGATCATGGGTGGTGGGCGTGATCGTCTGCAGCAGCAAATTGTCGCTCGACATGGGACGGCTCCTGTCGTTGGGGTTAGGCTTCTCCGGGCGCGCGGGCCTTGATCGCGAGCGCGTGGACCTTGTCGCGCAGCAGGTCGGCGAGCGCGGCATTGACCAGGCGCTGGCGGGCAACGCGGCTCTGGCCGACGAACCGTTCGGCGACGATCTCCACGGTGAAATGGCTCTCGCCCGACCCGTCATGGCCGGCATGGCCGCGATGCTTTTCGCTGTCGTCGATGACGGCGAGATGGGCAGGAGTCAGGGCGGCGCGCAGCCGCGCCTCGATTTCGGTGGCGACAGGGCCTTTGAGGTCGGTGGTCATGCGCCCTATATAGGCTGCTTTGCCAGCCATTCCATCAGGACAATCTTGAGTAGCGATCCCTTCTCGACCCGTCGTTTCAACCGTTTCCATGGCCGCGTGGAAAGCGACCGCCCCTGCGCCGTGCCCGGTTGCCCGGAACCGGGCGAATTTCGCGCGCCATTGCAGGAAGGCCACCGGTCGCATCAGGAGGGGCCGCAATGGCGCTGGCTGTGCCTGGATCATGTCCGCGCCTTCAACCAGGGCTATAATTTCTTCACCGGTATGAGCCCGGAGGAAATTGCCGCGGCCCAGCGTCCCTATGCCGGCTGGGAGCGGGAGACCCGCGCCTTTTCCAGCAATGCTGCCAGCCCGCCGCCCAAATGGTCGGACTTCCAGGATCCGCTCGACGCGATCGGCGCCAAGTTCAAGGAACGGGTGGCCAAGGCTCGGGCCGATGCGCAGGTGCGGCAGGACGGCCAGTTCCTGTCATCCGAGGATCGCAAGGCGCTGTCGGTGATGGGCCTGCCGATCGACGCCGACCGCAAGGCGCTGCGCACCCGCTATACCGAATTGCTGCGCCGCTATCATCCCGACCATAATGGCGGCGACCGCACCAAGGAGGGGCAGTTGCAGACTGTGATCGAGGCCTATGGCCATCTGCGCAAGGTGCCGGTGTTCGCTTAACTTCGCATATTTCCCGCTTATTTTGACATCAAGTTACAAGAGTTGGAAATCTTGCTGCGCGCGCCTGCCCAGCCTTATCCGGTCTAGCATCAGCCCCCGATGTAGGACAGGATGGCCTTGCCGGGTGGGAATGACGCTGCCATAGCGCCCGGCCCTCGATTTTCCCGGAGAGACCCCATGCAGGATCAGCCCCGCGCGCTGGGCCTTGATTTCGGCACGACCAACAGCGTCGCCGCCATCGCCGATGCCGGCCAATCGGAGCTGGTCGAATTTGCCGGCGCGCAGGCGACCGGCGCGGTTTTCCGGTCTGCCCTGTGCTTCTGGCATGACAGCCATGTGAAGGGCGGCATGGCGCATGAGGCCGGCCCCTGGGCGATCGGTGAATATCTGGAATTTCCCGAGGACAGCCGGTTCCTGCAATCCTTCAAGTCGGTCGCGGCCAGCCCGATCTTCGAGAGCGCCAGCATCTTCGAGAAACGCTATCGCTTCGAGGAACTGGGGCAGATGTTCCTGGGGAAGATGATCGGCCATGCCGGCGGCACGCTGGACAAAAGGCCGGAGCGGATCGTCGTCGGCCGGCCGGTCGAATATGCCGGCGCCCGGCCCGACGAGGCGCTGGCGCGGCAGCGCTATGATGCGATGTTCGCCGGCTTTGGCAGCGAGATTCATTATGTCTATGAGCCGCTGGGCGCGGCGTTCAGCTATGCCAGCCGGCTCGACAGCGCGGCGACCATCCTGGTCGCGGATTTCGGCGGCGGCACCAGCGACTTTTCGCTGGTGCGGGTCGAGGCGCCGGGCGCGGCGCGGCGCTGCGTGCCGCTGGGATCGGCGGGCATCGGCCTGGCCGGCGACCGGTTCGACTATCGCATCATGGACCAGCTGGTGCTGCCGATGCTGGGCAAGGGCGGCGCCTACACCTCCTTCGGCAAGGAGCTGGAGATACCGCGCAGCTATTTCGCCGATTTCGCCGACTGGTCGCGCCTGGCGCTGATGCGCAACCGACGGACGATGGACGAGCTGGCCAAATTGCAGAAGGCGGCGCGCGATCCCGCCGCGATCGGCCGGATGATCACGGTGATCGAGAAGGAACTGGGCTATCCGCTCTATGATGCGGTCGGCGCGCTGAAGCGGGCCCTGTCGGACACGCACAATGCCACCTTCCGCTTCGAAGGGGGCGGCATCAAGATCGAGACCGAGGTCGCGCGGGCCGATTTCGAGCGCTGGATCGCGGCCGACATCGCTGCGATCGAGGCGACCGTCGACAAGGCGCTGGCCAAGGCCAATGTCGCCCCGGAAAGCATCGACCGGGTGTTCCTGACCGGCGGATCGTCGCTGATCCCGGCGATCCGCGACATCTTCTTCCGCCGTTTCGGCCATGACCGGATCGCCACCGGCGGCGAGCTGACATCGATCGCCCATGGGCTGGCACTGGTCGGACAGGAGGCCAATCTGACCGAATGGGCCGCTTGATCGCCGGCCGCCTAGCCCCCACTGTCTCGACACACCCTTGCCCGATCGTTTAGGGCGAGAGTGACTCGCAGGAAGATGATGACGACATGACCGACATTTCCAACATCCAGCCCGATGCCCGTTCCGAGACGCTGATGGAGGCGCCCGACCGGGAGGTCGATGTGCGCGAGATGTTCGGCATCGACATCGACATGAAGGTCCCGGCCTTTTCCCAGGCCGACGAGCGCGTGCCCGACCTCGACCCCGCCTATGTGTTCGACCCGGACACCACGCTGGCGATCCTGGCCGGTTTCGCCTTCAACCGCCGCGTGATGGTGCAAGGCTATCATGGCACCGGCAAGTCGAGCCATATCGAACAGATCGCCGCGCGCCTGAAATGGCCGTGCATCCGCATCAATCTGGACGCGCATATCAGCCGCATCGACCTGGTCGGGCGCGACGCGATCGTGCTGAAGGACGGCCAGCAGGTCACCGAATTCAAGGAAGGCCTGCTGCCCTGGTCGCTGCAGCGCCCGGTCGCCCTGGTGTTCGACGAATATGATGCCGGCCGCCCGGACGTGATGTTCGTGATTCAGCGCGTGCTGGAAACCGACGGCAAGATGACCTTGCTGGACCAGAATCGCGTGATCCGGCCGAACCCCTGGTTCCGCCTGTTCGCGACCGCCAACACGGTGGGCCTGGGCGACACGACCGGCCTCTATCATGGCACGCAGCAGATCAACCAGGGCCAGATGGACCGCTGGAACCTGGTGGTGGCATTGAACTACCTGCCCGCCGCGACCGAGGCACAGGTGGTACTGGCCAAGTCCGGCGAGTACGACCATGAGGGCGGCCGCAAGGAGGTCGAGAGCATGATCAAGGTGGCGGAACTGACCCGCCAGGGCTTCATCAATGGCGATATCTCGACCGTGATGTCGCCCCGCACCGTGATCAGCTGGGCGCAGAATGCCTTGATCTTCAAGGATGTCGGCTTCGCCTTCCGCCTCTCCTTCCTCAACAAGTGCGATGAGGCGGAACGGCCGCTGGTGGCGGAATATTATCAGCGCGTCTTTGGCAAGGATCTGCCCGAGAGCGTGGCGAGCCGGGCGGGGTAAAACGTTATGTTCTTCTTCGATTTAGAACTTAATCGCTGGAAGACAGACGCCATTGTTGGAATTTCTCGGCCTTTTTCCAGCACCGGCGATGGCAACAAAAACCTCCGCACGGTGGAGCTTAAGAACGGCAAAACAGTAACAATTCACGAAGCAAATCTTCGAGATATTGAACAAGCAATCAGTCATATGATTCCCGCGAGGCCGGGCATCTTAGCCATTACGCATGAAGACGAAGAAGGCATCGAAACAAAACCGGTTATAGCCTGGGGAATAACCTTAGATGGAAGCATCCTACCGATTACACGCGACGGCATTAATGATGGTATGACTGGTACGTTACCTATCATAGATCCGGATGCTGATAAAAATGCTTCTGGCTTCTATCAGTCGGTCGATGCCTATCACGCAGCGCAAGCCAATGCCGAAAGCCAAATACCATGATCGTCGTCGAACGGATCGACCCCAATGGCGGCAGTGCGCATCGGATCAGCATCCGGGGCCATGAGATCGTCGCCGACATGTCGGCGCCCGACGGCCATGACGCCGGGCCGGACCCGCATGACCTGTATGATTCGGCGCTGGGTGCGTGCAAGGCGATGACCATGCTCTGGTATGCACAGCGCAACGGCATTCCGGTCGAGAATATCCATGTCGGCGTGGTGCGCGATGCGAGCCAGGAGCGGGCCGGGGTCTACAAGCTGACCACCCGCATCGCCGTGACCGGCCCGATGAGCGACGAGCAGCATGACAAGCTGATCGCGGTCGCGGCCAAATGCCCGGTCCACAAGCTGATGAGCGAGGTCGAGACGCAGATCGAGACCGTCGCCGTGCCGCGCGTGAACGATCCGGAGGGCCGGTGAACGCTGGCCCGCGCCCGCGCTTGGCATTATGATGGATATATGGACAGGAACACCGCCATCGATCGCCTGAAAGCCCATGAAGCCCAGTTGCGGGCCATGGGGGTGGTGAGCCTGTCCTTGTTCGGATCGACCGCGCGGGGCGAGCAACGGCCGGATTCCGATGTCGATGTCGCGGCAAAGCTGGTCGATGATGGCCGGATCGGCCTGTTCGAGGTGGCCGCGATCGGCGAAGCGGTGCGCGAGGCACTGGGCGTCGCCGTCGACATGGTCACCGAACCGGCCCGCAAGGCACGACTGCAACACGAGATCGATCGGGATCGCGTCTGTGTCTTCTAGCCGCGAAGCCCAGAGGCTGCAGGATATTGTCGAGAATATCGATGCGGCCCGTTCCTATGTCGGCGACATGGCGATCGAGGCCTTCATCGCCGATCGCAAGACGGTGGATGCCTGCGAACGCTGCCTGCAACGGATAACCGAAGCGGTGATCAAGATCGGCGAGGATCGGATGGAGGAAATTGCGCCTGCAATCCCCGCCAGAGCCATTCGCGGCCTGGGCAATGTCCTGCGGCATGAGTATGATTCGATCGACCTCCGCTATATTCTCATCACGATCCAGCGTGACCTGCCGCCGCTGCGTGCGGCCTGCATCGCCGCGCTGAAGGACTTCCCATGACCGAACGTTCCCCCCTCGACGCCTTCAAGGATGTGCTGGCCGGTACTGCGCGGGCGATGACGCGCGACATGGAGGTGGAGGTGAGCTTCACCGCCGACACGCCGCATATGGTGGGCAAGGCGATCAAGGTGCCGACGCCCAGCCGCGCCTTGCCCGCCGATCAGGTGGCGCTGGCGCGCGGCTTTGCCGACGCCAATGCGCTGAAGCTGCGCCACCATAATGCCAGGCTGCACAATGCGATGGCGCCGGGCGAAGCGGTGGCGCGTGCGGTGTTCGACGCGGTCGAGCAGGCGCGGGTCGAGGCGATCGGTTCGCGGGCGCTGGATGGCGTGCGCGCGAACCTCAATGAAGCGCTGGCGATGCGCCTGAAGTCCGACCCGATCCGCCGGGCACGGGCGGCGGACGAGGTGCCGCTGTCGACCGCGCTGGCGCTCAAGGTGCGCGAGCGGCTGACCGGCCAGGCGGTGCCCGAGGAATTGCGGCCGGCGATGAAGCTGGTCGACCAGTGGATCGAGGACAAGGCCGGCAGCGATCTCGACGCGCTGGGCCTCGCCATCGACGACCAGCGCGCCTTCCAGAAGCTGACCCAGGCGATGCTGGAGCATCTGCAACTGGTCGATGCCGACGTGCCGCCCGAAACCGACGACCCCGAGCCCGAGGATGAGGGCGAGGACAAGGAGGAAGAGCAGGAAGAAGGCGATTCCGGTCAGGAGGAATCGGGCGACAGCGACATGAACGCCGAGGCCCGCTCCGAGGATCAGGGCGGCGAGACCGAAGAGGGCGACACCGACTATAGCGAGGAGTTCGACGCCGACGCGGAAGACGGTGCCGACGATATGGGCGAGGAAGGCATGATGCCGGTGCGGCCCAATCGGCCGACATCCGACCTGCCCCCCGGTTTCGACTATAAATCCTATACCCAGAAGCATGACGAGGTCGTCACCGCCGACGACCTGTGCGACGAGGATGAACTGAACCGCCTGCGCGGTTTTCTGGATCAGCAACTCGTGTCCCTGCAGGGCGCGGTCACCAAGCTTGCCAACCGGTTGCAGCGCCGGTTGATGGCGCAGCAGCTGCGCTCGTGGGATTTCGACCAGGAGGAAGGGATTCTCGACGCCGCGCGGCTGGCGCGGATCGTGATCGACCCGACCCGGTCGCTGACCTACAAGATCGAGCGCGACACCGAGTTCCGCGATACTGTCGTCACCCTGTTGATCGACAATTCAGGATCGATGCGCGGCCGGCCGATCAGCATTGCTGCGATCAGCGCCGACATCATGGCCCGCACCCTGGAACGCTGCGGCGTGAAGACCGAAATCCTTGGCTTCACCACGCGCGCCTGGAAGGGCGGGCAGAGCCGCGAGGACTGGCTGGCGGCCGGGCGCCCGCCGATGCCGGGGCGGCTCAACGACCTGCGCCACATCATCTACAAGAAGGCCGACGAACCCTGGCGCCGGGCGCGCAGGAATCTGGGCCTGATGATGCGCGAAGGGCTGCTGAAGGAGAATATCGACGGCGAGGCGCTGCTATGGGCGCATGCGCGGCTGATCGCGCGGCCCGAGGAACGGCGCATATTGATGGTGATTTCCGACGGTGCGCCGGTCGACGACAGCACCCTGTCGGTGAATAGCGGCACCTATCTGGAACGGCATCTGCGCCAGGTGATCGACTGGATCGAGAACAGGTCGCCGGTGCAGCTGGTGGCGATCGGCATCGGCCATGACGTCACCCGCTATTATCGCCGCGCCGTGACCATCATGGACGCCGAACAATTGGGCGGCACGATGGTTGAACAGCTTGCAGGCCTGTTCGACGAGGATTGACCGGCCGTTCCGGCCCGTCGTCCCGCATTATTGAAATTCTGGAGAGGCAAGATGAGTGTCGCCTTTCGTCGCGAGAGCGACGATGAGCATATGGAGCCCAAGTTCGAGCTGCCGATCCCGCTGGGGCCGAACTGGGTCACGGCGCGCGGATTGCGGCTGACGCAGGAACAGGTGGCGACGCTGGAAGCGATCGACACCGCGGCGATGGACGAGGAAGCCGCCAAGAAGCACAAGCGAGTGCTGCGCTATTGGCGCACGCGGCTGGCGACGGCGGAACTGCGCCCGGCCCCGGATGGCGAAGCGGTCGCGTTCGGGACGCGGGTGACCTATCGGCTGAACGGCCAAGAAAAGACCGTGGCGATCGTCGGCGATGACGAGGCCGATCCGCATGAGGGGCGGATCAGCTTTTCCGCGCCGCTGGCCCGCGCGATGATGGACGCCGAGATCGGCGAGGCGGTCGATTTTGCCGGCAAGGACGGCGCGATCGAGATCCTGGCGATCGGGGTGGTGGACGAGGCGTAGCGCTTTACGCTTTTCGACAGGCTCGAAGCGAACGGCTTTTAGGCAATCGCATATAGAAGGGCCTCCCGGTGACTTGCCGGGAGGCCCTTTTCAGATTCAGGCGCCGCGCGCGGCTTCGAACAGGAACCAGGCGCGCTGTTCGGCCTGGTCGGTCCAGTCGTCGACAATGCCTTCGGTCGCATTGTCGCCTGCCTCGGTGGCGGCGGCCTTCACCGCGCGGAAGGTTTCGACCAGCGCCAGATTGTCGTCGCGCAGTTCCTTGAGCATGTCGGCCGGGCTGACGAAATCGGCGTCATTGTCCTTCACGCTCTGGTGACGGGCGACGTCGCCGATCGAGCGCAGCGTGGTGTTGCCGGTCTTGCGCACGCGCTCGGCGATCAGGTCGGTCACGCCCAGAATCTCGGTCGCCTGCTCGTCGAACATCAGATGATAGTCGCGGAAATGCGGGCCGGAGACGTGCCAGTGGAAATTCTTGGTCTTGAGATAGAGGGCAAAGCTGTCGGCCAGGGCGCCGTTCAGCGCCTCTGCGACCGACTTGGTGGCGTTGCTCTTGAGGTCGGTGGGCGTCTTGAGATCGGGGGCGGTCATGCACTGTCCTCCTGTTGGGGCGGAATTGATTTCGGACATATAATGATTGTCCGTCAATAAGGTGCCCCCGCAAGTGGGAAATCTTTGGGCAATTTATCGGTCAGGCTGATGAAGGGAATCGATCAGAGCCGCCCGATCGCGCTCATCGCCATGCCCGCGCCCGCCAATATGGCGATGCCGCCGCCGACCAGCCGAATCGCGCGCACCGGCAGCACGGAGAGGAACCGGTCGCGCATCAGGATCACCGGCACGCTGGCGGCGATCACGCCGATCGCGCCGCCGATCGCGGCCAGCGCCGGGTCGGCCGTGCGGGTGGCGATGCCCAGGATCAGGAATTGCGGGCCGTCGCCAAAGCCCAGGATGAAGACGCCGAGCGCAGTGGTGAGGAACGGCCCGATGCGCCAGTCGTCGAGCGTGTCGGGCATCTTCACCGGCCAGAGCAGGCCGACGCCCAGGAACAGCAGC
Source organism: Sphingobium sp. IP1 (assembly GCF_002708645.1). NCBI lineage: Bacteria > Pseudomonadati > Pseudomonadota > Alphaproteobacteria > Sphingomonadales > Sphingobiaceae > Sphingobium > Sphingobium sp. IP1. The sequence goes on along the minus strand of NZ_NOIW01000066.1, from coordinate 22,306 downwards.
GACAGCGCCATGAACAGGAGGCGCGCGTCATGGCCGAGCATCGGCCCGATCCAGGCGCCCGCTGCCGCGGAAATGGCAGCATTGGCGATGGCGGCAACGGCGACGCCGGCGATGATCGCCCCATCACGCTGGTAGCGATGGGCGAGCGCGAGCACGAGCAACTGCCCCTTGTCCCCGATTTCCCCGAACAGGCAGCCCAGCAGGGCGATCAACAAGGCGTCCATTCCAAATCCCGTCAGGCGTGCAGGCGATACACCGTAGCGGGCGCGGCGGCCGGCGGCAAAATATTGTCGAGCGGCGGCAGTTCGTCGGCGATCGCGTCCCGCATCCGGTCGAGATAGGAGAGGACGACCGAATCGAGCCCGTCGAGCGAGAGGACCGACTGGAGCGTGGCGGCCAGGTCGCCGACGCTGTCGACGCGGAATGCGCGCGCGATATGGCGGATCTGGTCGACCTCGTCATGCAGGCGCGGCACCGACACATGGCCGCGCTGGGCGGCGAGTCCATCGACCCGCCGCAGCAGGTCCGCCAGAATCGTCAGTTTCGGATCATGTCGCATGGAGCCATCTCCCTTCATCCGTGCCCCGCCTGGCAGCATGCGCGCATAGGGTTAAAGGGCCGTAAAGCCTGTTGCGCAGCCTCCATTGGGCGCGCGAGCCTTGACATCGGGGCGAATCTGCCCCAAGGGGCACCGCTGAAACGGGGCGGTCCGACAGGGCCGCTTTTCTTTTTACGCTATTTCAAGACCAGGGACCAAGCCATGGCCAAGCCGGCAACTGTCAAGATCCGCCTCGTCAGCACGGCTGACACTGGCTTCTTCTACGTCACCAAGAAGAACCCGCGCACCACGACCGAAAAGCTGAGCTTCAGCAAGTATGACCCGGTCGTGCGCAAGCATGTCGAGTTCAAGGAAGCCAAGATCAAGTAAGCCGCAGCGGGCTTCGCGCCCGCGCGCCTGATCTTTCGGCACCGAAAAAGGCCCGTCCCTGTTGGGAGCGGGCCTTTTCCTGTTGGCATTCGCGCCGGAGAGGCCCCCGATCCGAAGATCGGGAGCCCGATGTCGTCAGTTGCCGACCGGCTGGCCGTCGGTACGACGCACCACGATGGTCGAGGAGCGCGGCTGCTGCCCCGCCACCGGCCAGTTGCCGGTCGGATGCTGGATGTTGATGAAGAAGTTCTTGAGGTCCGGCGTATAGGCGATGCCGGTGATCTCACAGCCCGCCGGGCCGACCAGGAAGCGCTTCGACTGTTTGCTGGTCTGGTCGATATAATACATCGAATTATTGCCGAAGGCGCCGGTCATGTTGGTGGCAGCGCCGTTCAGCGTGCCGGCATTGCCGGTCAGATTATGGTCGGTCTGGACCCACAGGCGACCCTGGGGATCGATGCGGATGCCATCGGGGCTGGAGAAATAGTCGCCGCTGATATTGCCCTTGAGATTATCCTCCGCGAGCGCGGGGTTGCCTGCCAGCAGGAAGATTTCCCAAGTGAAGGCTGTCGCCAGCGGCGAGTCGCCATTTTCGCGGAACTTGAGGATATGGCCATGCAGGTTGGTCACGCGCGGATCGGGCGCATCGGTGACGCGGCGGCCGCTATTGTTGGTCAGCGTGACGAAGATCGCCTGCTTGTTGGGCGCAACCGTGATCCATTCCGGACGGTCCATGATGGTACCGCCAGCGACGCGGGCGGCCGACTGGGTGTTGACCAGCACATCGGCCTGGTTGGTGAAATTGACCGTCGTCGGGGTCGGCGGCGTGGTCGACTGGCTGACATTGCCCGGATCCTGGGCACCCGCGACCAGACCATTTTGCCCCTGGACCAGCGGACGCCATTCGCCCGTGCCGTCGGCATTGAAGCGCGCGACATAGAGGGTGCCATAATCGAGCAGGTCGGTGTTGGCGGCACGGTTGCTGCTGCTGAACGCCCGATCCGGCACGAATTTGTAGACGCAGCCCGGCGTCGAATCGTCACCCATGTAGAAGGCGACGCGGTTGTTGGCGTCGGTCATGTGGGCGACATTTTCATGGCTGAAACGGCCGAGCGCGGTGCGCTTGGTCGCGGGGGCCAGTTCCTGGAACGGATCGATCTCGACCACCCAGCCATAGCTGGTGTTGGGCTGGGTCGGATCGAGATAGTTGTTCGTCGTTTCCTCGCAGGTGAGGTAGGTGCCCCAGGGGGTGCGGCCCGACGAGCAGTTGTTGAGCATGCCGCGGATCGTGCCGGGCAGGACGCCCGCAGCAGGGCCGCCGACGCGATAGTCGGTGTTGCCGCTGTAGCGCTTGTTATATTTCGAGCCGGCCTTGACCGCGAACTTGCCGTCCGTGCCCTTGGTCACTTCGACCACGGCGATGCCGACGGCCGAGAGCGCGATCGCCTTCTGATCGGCGGTGGCGGTCGATGCGTTATAGCTGCCGCTGGAGAAGAGGATATTATAGTCGGGCAGTTCGAAGTTGATCGCGAGCAGGCCGCCGCTGTTGGCGTCGGTGCCGGTCAGTTCGAAATATTCCATGCCGTCATGATTGCCGCCGGCCCAGGCCGCGGTCTGGCTGACGCTGGTCGGGAAGGTGCCGTTGGCAAAGGCGGTGCCGGCTTCGACCAGATCGCCGGCCTTCAGCAGCACATCGACAGTATAGCCCGACGGCACGGTCACGGTGTCGTTGGTGTTGATCGCGACCGAGGTGAAGTTGATGCCATAGCTGGGCGTCGGAGTCGGCGTGGGGGTGGGTGTCGGCGTCGGCGTGGGTGCCGGCGTGCTGTCGTCGTCGTCATCGTCGCAGGCGGCGAGCGCGCCCAGCATCGGCAGCACGGACAGGCCCAGCAGGCCGTTCTTCAGGACGGAGCGGCGGCCCGGATTGGCCGCGACGATGGCTTCCAGGCTATCTTCGCCCGAAACAATCTTGGGCTGCGCATCGCGGAAGGCCGCGCGCGCCTCGTCGGTCAGATGAGACATGATAAAATACCCCTGTGCATCCGAGCGTCGGCATGACCGCCGCGCCCTTGGCGCGCATGACGTGACAGAGGAGGATGACGCGCAAACTGCGCTATGATGTCAGAGCAGCGACCGAATGATGACGCATAAGTGACGCTGTTGCCGGCGGGTTACAGCAGCGCGTTCACCTGCTCGACGAACCGCAGGACCGAAATCGGCTTGGACACATAGGCGTCGGCGCCGGCCGCGCGGATGCGGTCCTCATCACCCTTCCCGGCATAGGCGGTGACCGCCATGATCGGCACCGCCGACAGGCTGTCATCGCCCTTGAGCGACACGATCAGGTCATAGCCGCTGACATGGGGCAGATGGATGTCGGTGATGACCAGGTCCGGCGCGAATTCGCGCGCCTGCGCCAGCACGTCCCGGCCATCGCGCAGCGGCAGCACGTCATGCCCGTGCGCGCGCAGCAGGTCGCAAAAAAGTTTCAGATTGAGTTCGTTGTCCTCGACAACGAGCACGCGCTTTGCCACGAGTCACCCGCGTTCCAGAGAAGCCCCTTGGTGCGCGCCTATAGCCGCCCATTCCGCGAGAGCCAATCATGCGACCCGAGACCCAGAATGGCAAGCCGGATAGCGCCACCGATGCCGAAATTTTGGCATTGATGGCAATGGGATGGACGCTGAGCGATGGTCGCAGGGCCGATCGGCTGCTGGCGCTGACCGGACTGGATGCCGATGCGCTGCGCGCAGGCGTCGGCAATCGCGCGATCCTGGGCGCCGTGCTGGCCTTTCTGGCCGACCATGAACCCGATCTGGTTGCCTGTGCCGAGGCGATCGACAGCAGCCCGGCGGCCCTGATCGCCGCGAAGGAGAATCTGAGCCGATGAGCCGTCCGCTGATCATCACCGACTGCGACGAGGTATTGCTGCACATGGTCGTGCCGTTCCGCCATTGGCTGGACGAGACGCATGATGTGCATTTCGACATGCGCGAACAGGGTTTTGCCGAGGCGCTGCGCCACAAGGACAGCGGCATCCCGCTGGAACGCGAACTGGTGTGGGAGTTGCTGATCGCCTTTTTCGATACCGAAATGGCGCGCCAGACCCCGATCAGCGGCGCGGTCGAGGCGCTGCACCGGCTGGCACAGATCGCCGACATCGAAGTGCTGACCAATATCGGCGAGCGCCACCACCAGCTGCGCATCGAGCAGCTGGCGAGCCATGGCCTGCACCTGCCGGTCCACTGGAACCATGGCGGCAAGGGGCGCAAGCTGGCCAATATCCTGGCCGAACGCCAGCCAAGCTGCGCCCTGTTCATCGACGATCTGGGCGAGCATCATGCGTCGGTCGCGCGTCATGCGCCCGGCGTATGGCGGCTGCACATGGTCGGCGAGCCCGAGATCGCCGGCGACATCCCGGTCGCGGACAAGGCCCATGCCCGGATCGACGATTGGGCCAGCGCCGAAAAATGGATCATCGCCCGCCTGGCCGAAGGGCCGGCACCCGCTATTTCAACGCCCCTGAATGGAGCCATTGCATGAGCATCGACGCCCGCCTTGCCGAACTCGGCATCACCCTGCCCGCCGCCGCCGCGCCGGTCGCCGCCTATGTGCCGGCGGTCGAGGTGAATGGCCTGCTGCATATTTCCGGCCAGATCGCACTGAAGGACGGACAGCTGATGACCGGCCGCCTAGGCGAAGACCGCGACCTCGATTATGGCGTCGAAGCCGCGCGCGCCTGTGGCCTGAACCTCATCGCCCAGATGAAGGCGGCGCTGGGCGGCGACCTCGACCGGGTCGAGCGGATCGTCAAGCTGGGCGCCTTCATCGCCAGCGCACCCGGCTTTACCGACCAGCCCAAGGTCGCCAATGGCGCGTCGGAACTGATGGTCGCGGTGTTCGGCGAAGCCGGCAAGCATGCCCGCAGCGCCGTCGGCGTACCGGTGTTGCCGCTGGGCGCCGCCGTCGAGATCGACGCGATCGTGCAGGTTCGCCCCGCTGCATAAGCGGCCCGACTGGCTGACCGCCCGCCCCTTCGCCCATCGCGGGCTGCATCGGACGGGCATCAGCGAAAATGGCATGGCGGCGTTCGATGCCGCCATCGCCAGGGGGCTGGGCATCGAATGCGATGTCCGGCTGAGCCGCGACGGCCGGCCCATCGTCTTTCATGACGCCAGCCTGATGCGGATGACCGGGCAAGCGGGCGCCGTGGCGGATCGCGATGCGGCAGAACTGGACGCGCTGCGCCTGCCCGATGGCGGCGCGATCCCGCCCCTTGCCGCACTGCTGGATGCCTGTATCGCGACGCCGCTGCTGATCGAGATAAAGGTCGAGGGACGCGATGTCGCGCCGACCTGCTCCGCAGTGGCGAAGGCGCTCGACGGCCGCGACCAGCCGGTGGCGGTGATGTCGTTCAACCCGCTGGCGATGCGCTGGTTTGCGCGACATCGGCCGGACATGGTGCGCGGACTGGTGAGCAGCAGCCAGAACAAGGGGCGGCTGCGCGCGCTTTTCGACTACACCCTTGCACTTTGGCTGGCCAATCCCGATTTTCTGGCCTGTGATATCCGTGACTTGCCCTTCCGCTTCGCCGCTGCCGCCCGTCGCCGGGGACTGCCGGTGTTGAGCTGGACGGTGCGCAGCGCGGCGCAGCGGGCGATCGCTGCGGCCCATGTCGACCAGATCATCTTCGAGGAGATGGCATGAGCGAATTTGTCGCGCGCATCGCCGGTGGCGTCGCCGACCTGCCCAGGGCGCAATGGGATGCCTGTGCCGGCAGCGCCAATCCGTTCGTCCGCTGGGATTTCCTGACCGCACTGGAACGGTCCGGAAGCGTCGGGCCGGGCACCGGATGGCAGCCCTTGCCGATCGTCATCGACGGGCCGGACGGGACGATTGCGGCGGCCGCGCCGCTCTATGCCAAGACCCATAGCCAGGGCGAATATGTGTTCGACCATGGCTGGGCCGATGCCTGGGAACGGGCGGGCGGCCAATATTATCCGAAAATACAGATCGCCGCCCCCTTCTCCCCCGTGCCCGGCCCCCGATTGCTGCTACGCGATTCGACGCTGGGGCCGGCGCTGATCGCGGGAATCGAGACGTTGGTCGAGCGCAACGACCTGTCATCGGCGCATGCGACCTTCGTCGATCCCGACCAGATCGCGCTGTTCGAGGCGGCGGGCTGGCTGATTCGCGAGGACAGCCAGTTTCACTGGCACAACAGGGGCTATGCCGGGTTCGAGGATTTCCTGGCCGAGCTGTCGAGCGAGAAGCGCAAGAATATCCGCAAGGAGAGGCGGCGCGCGGTCGAGGGGCTGGAGATCGTCCACCTGACCGGCAGCGACCTGACCGAGGCGCATTGGGACATATTCTGGGATTTCTATCAGGATACCGGCGCGCGCAAATGGGGCAGGCCCTATCTGACCCGGTCCTTCTTCTCGATCCTGGGCGAGACGATGGCGGACAAGATATTGCTGATGCTGGCGCTGCGCGACGGACAGGCGATTGCAGGCGCGCTGAACCTGATCGGCGAAAACACGCTCTATGGCCGCTATTGGGGATGCCGCGAGGACGTGCCCAACCTGCATTTCGAGCTATGCTATTATCAGGCGATCGATGCGGCGATCGCGCGCAGACTCGACCGGGTCGAGGCGGGCGCGCAGGGCGGCCACAAGCTGGCGCGCGGCTATGCGCCGCAGCCCACCTATTCGGCGCATCATATTCCCAATGCGAGCTTTCGCCGGGCGGTGGCGGGATTCCTCGACGCCGAGCGGGAGGAAGTGCAGCGCGACCGTCTGTGGCTCAATGAAAGAACGCCCTTCCGCAAGGAAGGCTGATCAGGCGGCGCGGACTTCGGTCGCGACAATCCAGGCGCGGGCCTGGCGCTGGGCCTCGGCAATCTCGCGCGCGGTCATTTCCTCGGCGATCTCGGCGCGCATGCTCTGGCCGGCTTCGCTGCCGCCACGGGCCGCAAGGTTGAACCATTTATGCGCCTCGACCAGGTCGATCGGCATGCCCCCGGTGCCGCAGCTATAGGCGACGCCCAGTTCGAAACAGGCCTCTGCCGAGCCGTGGGCCGCACCGGCCATACGACTATCCATCAAAAACTGCGCACTTTTGAGACTATTTGCCATGATCTTCCCCTGTATCCCTAACCCAATGTTCCAACCTTTGGTTTGCGAGTGGGGGCAGAATGCCCGGCAGGCCGTAAAAAATGGTTAACGGCAAAATCGGCATATTTGCGCAGTTTGCCCGAAGCGGCTGGATGCGGCAGGGTTAATGCCCGGCGGGCGACGACAGGCGGGCGATGAGGGGCGGAAATAAGCGCGTTGGGGCTGGCGCCGCCGGGCGATTGTCCGCATAGGCCAGTGATGGCCGAAAATTCCCCCATGGGCGCGCAGCCTGCCGCAAAGGATATTCATTTTCGCGAGTTCGTGCTGCTGTGTGCGTGCCTGATGGCGATGAATGCGCTGTCGATCGACCCGATGCTGCCGGCCCTGCCCGATATCGGCCGCGACCTTCACATCGCCAACCCCAATGACCGGCAGCTGATCATCAGCTTCTATTTCATGGGGCTGGGCGTGGGATCGCTGCTGTTCGGCGTGCTGTCCGACCAGTTCGGGCGCAAGAAGGTGCTGGGCGGGGCGATGATATTGTTCATCCTGTCCTCGATCGCCTGTGCCGGGGCGCACAGCTTCACCATGTTGCTGATCGCCCGCACCAGCGCCGGCTTCTTTGCCGGGGCGAGCCGCGTCATCACCGTCGGCATCATCCGCGACCGGTTCAAGGGCGACGCGATGGCGCGGGTCATGTCGCTGATCTTCGCGGTGTTCATGCTGATCCCGGTGATGGCACCCAGCTTCGGCCAGGCGATATTGTGGATCGCGCCGTGGCGCTGGATCTTCTGGGTGCTGGCGATCCTGGCGACCGCGATCCTGGGCTGGATGGCGATCCGCCTGCCCGAGACGCTGCATCCCGACAATCGCATCCGCATCAATCCGCGCACCATCCTCAAGACGGTCGGCACGATCTTCCGCACGCGCAGCTCGATCGGCTACATGCTGGCGAGCGGCGTGGTGATGAGCGGCCTCATTGGCTTCATCCTGTCGGTGCAGCAGATCTTCTTCGACGTGTTCCATGCACAGAAGATCTTCCCGCTCGCCTTTGCGACGATCGCCGGCAGCATGGGGATTGGCAGCCTGGTCAACAGCCGGCTGGTCTCGCGCTTCGGCGCGCGGCGGCTGAGCCAGAGCGCACTGATCGCCTTCATCCTGATCGCGGCGGTGCATCTGGCGGTGATCCTGGCCGGGCAGGAAACGATCGTCACCTTCATGGTGCTGCAGGCGATGACGATGATGACGGTGGCGTTCACCGCGTCCAATTTCAGCGCGATCTCGATGGAGCCCTTTTCCAAGGGGGCAGGCGTCGCCTCCTCCTTCCAGGCGTTCCTGACGACCGCGGTGTCGAGCGCGCTGGGCAGCCTGGTCGGCCGCGCCTTCGACGGCACCACCCTGCCCTTCACGCTGGGGCTGCTGGTGTTCGGGTCGGGATCGCTGTTGATCGTCTTCTGGGCGGAGCGCGGCAAGCTGTTCACCCGGCCGCACCTCAACGCGCTGCGCGAGGATTATGAGGCGATGCACTGACTTTCTGTTGGGAAAGTCCGCACCGGCCCACAGCCCCACCCGACCGCTCACAGAGTGTATCCTGATTGGGAGGTCGGGCGCACCGACACGATGCGCCCGACCGGTTCGTCAGAAGCGCGTGCTGAGGCCCAGATTGATCGAGCGGCCCATGCCCGGCACCGGGCGCAGCACGCCGGTCGCGCCATAATCGCCCAGCGACATGCCGCCGAGCGGCAGGTCATAGCCGGCGTCGAAGAGATTCTTCGCCTCGACCGTCAGCTTCAGCCCCTCGGCCCAGAACGGCAACGTATAGCCGGCGCGCAGGTCGACCAGCGCATAGCCGCGCGTGCGCGGTTCGTTGCGGGTGGCGTCGACGCGATTCTTGTCGGCGACAAATTCGACATCGGCGCCCAGTTCCAGCGCGTCGATGCGATGGGCGAGGCCCATCTTCAGGTCGAGCGGCATCTGGCGATAGAGCGGGCCGCCATCCGACAGATTCTGGCCATGGACATAAGCAGCGCTGGCGGTGAAGCTGGTTTCGACATGGTCGCTGCGCTGGAGCGGCACGCTGGCGCTGACATCGACGCCGTAAAATTCGGCATCCTGATTGGCGAATTGCAGCTGCACGAAGCCGCTGGGCATGCCCATCATGTCGGTCAGATCCTGGAGATGGACCGCGTCGATATAGTCGTTCACGCGGGTATAATAGGGCGAGATCTTCAGCGTCGCCCCGCCCTTCGCGGTCAGGCGCAGCGCGGCGCTGACGGTGTCGGCCTGTTCCGACTTGAGGTCGAGATTGCCGACATAGCCATTGCCGTCGCCATACCAGCCGATCATCTGGCTGGCCATCGCGCCCCGGCCCCAGGCATAGCGTTCGTAGAGATTGGGCGCGCGGCTCTTGTGCGCATAGCCGAGTTCAAAGGCGAGCAAGTCGGACGCCTGCCAGCTCGCCAGCGCGGTCGCGCTCCAGTTATTGTCGGTGCGGCGATGGCTGCGTGCGTTGAAGGCTTCGGCCGCCATGGCGTCGGCCATGTTCATCATGCCGGTGCCATAGGGCTGGACGTCACCCGTATTCATCCGCACCCGATCGAAGCGCCCGCCGATCGAGGTGGAGAGCCGATCGGTCCAGTGCGATTCCCATTCGCCGAACAGGCCCAGCCGGTCGCGCCGGCCATTGTTGATGTTGATATAGGGATTTGGCCCCATCATCATCGATCCGGCGACCGGCGGCCACCAGTCGTCCATGCCCTGATGCTGATAGTCCCCGCCGACGCGCAGCGTGTCGTGCGGGCCGACCGGCAGGCTCAGCTTCACCGCCGAGGTGAAGCTGTGGATTTGCGTGTTCATCGGCATGGCGCCGGGCTGCTTGTCGGCGAGGAAGTCCATCCGGTGGGCGGTGTCGCGATAGCCGACGCTGGCATCGACGTCGCCCCAGGCGAAGGTGCCGCGATAGCGGCCGTTGAGGAACCAGGACTTGTTCGAGGTCATGTCCATATATTGGTTCGGGAAGCCCTCATAGGGCGAGAAATGATAGCCGCCCTTCAGTTCGAACAGGCCAAGGCGGGTCTGGGCGGCGAGCGCCAGCTGATGGTCGGTCTTGGCATATTCGGTCGAGCGCACCACGCCCCGGTCGCCGCCGCCGTCATAATTGTCGGACTGGGTGTAGGAGCCGCTATAGGTGGCGCTGATCCGCTTGCCCGCGACCGTCAGCGTGACGCCGCCGCCAAAGGCGTCGCCATTGCTGCGATAGAAGCTGGAAGCCTCGCCCGTAACCAGGGTGCCACCATCGACGGCGAAGCGCGGCATCGCGCTTTCGACGGCGATGATGCCGGCGATATTGTCGCCGCCCATGCTGACCGGCGAGACACCCGGCACGACCGCGATGCTGCCGACTGTCTGCGGATCGGTATAGGAAAGCGGCGTGTTCATGTCGTTGGGACAGGCAATGTCGACTGGGATGCCGTCAAGCGTGATGCGAATCCGCTGTTCGGTCAGGCCACGCAGCGCCGGCATGGAGGAAAAGCCGCCTCCGCCATTGGCCGCGACGCCGGGCAGGCTGGCGAGGATGGCTGCGGTGTCGCTGCTCGACAGGGCCCGGCGGCGCAATGTGCCGCTGCCAAGCCGGGCGCCGTTGAGCGGCGCGCTGCCGATATCGAGCGCCGCCCCGTCGAAGCGGGTCTGGAGCGGCGGGGCCGCGTCATCGGCGATGGGGGCATCGGCCGGCAGGCTGTCCTGCGCGGCGACATGGGTGGGGAGCAATGCCAGCGATGCGGCGATTGCGACGAGAGATGTCTTCATCGGAAACCCTGTTTGCACGCGCCCGCCTTCCCGGCAGGGGCGCTTGATCTGAAAGAAAGGCCGCGCGGCGGCACGGCCATGGTCAGATCAGGCAGGTGGTCCGCGCAAAGGGGGACGCAGATGGCCGATGCGCACGAGCGCAGGCGGCCGCACCGGCGCGAAGCCGAGCAGCAGCACGAAGGCGATCGCCAGCACCAGGATCAGCGGATCGGCGCCGCCGAGCGAGGCCATGGAGAGCGCGCCATAGGGACATGTGCGCTTGGCCGCATCGGCCGGCTGATGATCGGGATCGGCCTGCAAGGGCACGATCAGTTGCGAGGCGGTGCTGCCGATCGCGGCGTCATGACAGAACTGGATGACCAGGGTGCGCTGTTGCTGCGCCAGCATGAAGCCGCCGGGCAGCAAGGCCTTCATGCACAGCGCCAGCAGGACAAGCGCCAGCGCTTGTCCCCGATGCTGCTGAAGATAGGCGCGCAGGCTCCCCATGGGGACGACCTAGCCCGGCCCCCGCCGCCTGTCACCAAGACAAAAGGTCGCAGGGGTCGGGCCGGCAGAGGCACCCAAGAAAAAAGGGGCGGTCGCCCGCCCCTTCCTTCCATCGATCGTCAGGCCGATCAGGCGTCCTGGCCGCCCGGCGTGTGTGCGCCCGGCAGCGGCGGCACCGGCTGGGGCGGGATGCCCGCGCCAGCCTCCGCCACATCGACAATCCCGCGGCCGACATGGCTGCGGCTGCGGCTATAGGCGAAGTAGACGATCAGGCCGAGCGTCGCCCAGCCGACGAACATCAACTTGGTTTCGACGCCCAGGCTCCAGAAGAGATAGGCGCAGCCGGCGATCGCGATCGGCGCGGTGACATAGATGGCCGGGGTGCGGAACGGACGCTTGCGGTCCGCATCGGTCTTGCGCAGGCGCATCACCGCGATCGACACGGCGGCGAAGGCGAACAGCGTGCCCGAGTTGGAGATGTCCGCCAGGATGCCGACCGGGAAGAAGGCGGCGAACAGCGCCACGAAGATGCCGGTCAGGATGGTGATGACGTGCGGCGTCTTGTAGGTCGGATGCACCTTCGAGAAGAGTTCCGGCAGCAGGCCGTCGCGGCTCATGACGAAGAAGATGCGGGTCTGGCCGAACATCATCATCAGGATGACCGAGGGCAAAGCCAGGCCGGCGGCGAGGCCGAGCAGGTTGCCGATCTGGGGCCAGCCGATTTCACGCAAGGTCCAGGCCAGCGCTTCCTTCGAGCAGGTGACGGCTTCGGTGCCGGCAGCGGCCAGCGCGGCGCACTGCTGCGACAAAGCGGTCGAGCCGGGAGCCAGCACTTCGCCGGCCGGGCCATAGACCGGCTGCGCACCGACGGTGCCGATCACGCCGGCGGCCACCAGCATGTAGAAGATGGTGCAGATGGCGAGCGAGCCGATCAGGCCGATCGGCATGTTGCGCTGCGGATTCTTGGTTTCCTCCGCTGCGGTCGAAACCGCGTCGAAGCCGACATAGGCGAAGAAGATCGAGGCGGCAGCGGCCGACACGCCCGAGAAGCCGAGCGGCATGAACGGGGTGAAGCCCTTCATGTTCATGACCGGCACCGACAGGACGATGAACAGGGTCAGCGCCGACACCTTGATCGCGACCAGCACCGCGTTGACGGTGGCGCTTTCCTTGGTGCCGATGACCAGCAGCCAGGTGACGAGCGACGCGATCAGCATCGCCGGCAGGTTGACCATGCCGCCATCGAACGGCCCGCGCGTCAGCAGATCGGGTATGTCGAGATGGAATGTATGTTCGATCAGGCCGACCACATAGCCGGACCAGCCCACCGACACGGCGCCAGCGGCGACCGCATATTCGAGGATCAGCGCCCAGCCGACCATCCAGGCGATCAGTTCGCCCATCACCGCATAGCTGTAGGTATAGGCCGAACCCGAGACCGGGACCATGGCCGCCATTTCGGCATAGCAGAGCGCGGCGACCGCGCAGACGAAGCCGGCAATGACGAAGGAGAGCATCATGCCCGGCCCCGCCTTTTGCGCGGCTTCGGCCGTCAGCACGAAAATGCCGGTGCCGATGACGGCGCCGATGCCCAGCATGGTGAGTTGGAATGCGCCCAGTGAGCGATGCAGTGATTTTTTCTCTGCCGTCGCCAATATGGCGTCGAGAGGCTTAACGCGCCCGAAAATCATCAATGAAACCCTTTATTGGAGTCTTCTGCCCGGGCGACGCGTTAGCCGCCCCCCCTTTTCTGTGGGACGGGAGACTATCGCCTAATCCGCCATGCGCAAGTATGTTGCGCTTCTGAGACATGCTTCTTCACTGAACGCGCGAAGGAAATTTTATGATCGAGTTGCTGCGGGCGCCCGCGCTGGGCGATGTCCCGCATGGCTTTGCCGGACGACAGGGGGGCGTATCGACCGGGGTGTGCGCCGGTTTGAATGTCGGGCTGGGGTCGGAGGATGACCGGCTGGCGATCCTGCGCAACCGCGATCTGGCGCGCGACGCGCTGCTGCCCGGCGCGACGCTGGTAACGGTGCGACAGGTCCATTCGCCCGATGTGGTGACCGTGACCGCGCCGATCGCCGAGGATGAACGGCCCGAGGCGGATGCTATGGTGACCCGCACGCCAGGGCTGATTCTGGGCATATTGACCGCCGACTGCGTGCCGGTGCTGTTTGCCGACAGGGAAGCCGGCGTGATCGGCGCGGCCCATGCCGGCTGGAAGGGCGCGATCAGCGGCGTCACCGACCGGACGATCGCGGCGATGGAGACGCTGGGCGCGACGCGCGCGGGCATTGCCTGCGCCATCGGCCCCTGCATCGGGCGTGCTTCCTACGAGGTGACTTTGGACTTTGCCGAACGGTTCGAGCGGGACGACGCGGACAATGCGCGATTCTTCAGCGCCGGGCGGGCAGGCCACTGCCAGTTCGACATCGCCGCCTATGTTGCGTCGCGGCTGCAGGCGGCGGGGATCGGGCGGATCAGCCTGCTGGACGAGGACACCTATAGCCAGGCCGATCGCTTCTACAGCTATCGCCGGTCCTGCCATGCACAGGAAGGTGATTATGGCCGGCAGATATCGATGATCGCCCTGCCCGGCTGAGGGGCTTCAAAAGCCGGACAGAGTAGCGCATGAGAGGGGCTGACATGACCAGTTCTTCCCAGACCCTGCCGGACGTCGGCGATGGCAGCCGCCTTTATCAGCAACTGGCCCGGCGGTTGCTCACGGACCTGGCGGGTGGCCGCTATGCCGTGGGCGACCGGCTGCCGCCCGAGCGCGAGCTGGCGATCGAGCATGATGTCAGCCGCCCGACCGTGCGCGAGGCGATCATCGCGCTGGAAGTGCAGGGACTGGTCGAGGTGCGGGTCGGATCGGGCGCCTATGTGGTGCGGATTCCCGGCGCCGATCGCCAGGCGGCCGAAGCGCCGCGGTTCAGCATCACCGCCTTCGAACTGATGGAGGCGCGGCTGGCGATCGAGGGCGAGGCGGCAGCGCTGGCGGCGCTCCATGCCCGGCCGGACGAACTGGACGAACTGGACCGGCTGGTCGAACAAATCGCCAGCGAGAATCTGCGCGATGGCGATGCCTATGCCGTCGACCAGCAGTTTCACATGCTGATCGCGCAGGCGACGCGCAACGCAGCGCTGGTCGACAGTGTCGCGCGGCTGTGGGAAATGCGGGCGAGCGCGCCGGAATCGCGGCTGCTGCTCGCCAAGGCCCGTGCCGCCAAGGTGACGCCGGTTGTCGAGGAGCATCGCGTCATCGCCCAGGCGATCCGGGCGCACGATCCGGCGGCGGCGCGGGCGGCGATGCGCGGCCATCTGGCGGCGGTGATCGACCATCTGCTGTTCGCGACCGAGGAGGCCGCGGTCGAGGAAGCGCGCAAGGCGGCGCAATCGACCCGCGCCCGCTTCGCCCCCGGCGCGGACTGATCCCGACAGGGCAAAATTGACAGCGATGATGACAGCACCGGGGCGATGCCCGCGGGCGATGGCCTGCGCCTGCTTGACCGGCTGATCGACAAAAACTAAACACCTGTTCAGTCAAACAGGCTTCGCGGCAAGCGGGCAGGACGGGAGAGAGCGGATGCGGGGGACGCGCGGGCTGTTTCTGGTGCGGACGGTGGCGGGACTGGCGTTGGCGGCGTCGGCCGCGGGGCTGGTGGCGCAACAGGCGGTGCAGACCGGCACGGGGGCCGACTGGCCCGGTGTCGGCGGCAGCGCCGACGAGAGCGGCTATAGCCAGCTGAGCGCGATCAACACCGCCAATATCCGCAAGCTGGGCCTGGCCTGGTCGCTCGACCTGGAGGGCGAGGTATCGCTGGAGGCGACCCCGCTGGCGGTGAACGGCATCCTCTATTTCAGCGGCAGCTATGGCGCGGTCTATGCCGTCGACGGCGCGAGCGGCAGGCTGATCTGGAAATATGATCCGGAAATCTGGAAGGTCAATCCGACCCGGCAGGCGATGGGCATGGGCGTCAATCGCGGCGTCGCTTACGATAATGGCCGCATCTTCATCGGCGTGCTGGACGGCCGGCTGATCGCGCTGGATGCCAGGACCGGCGCGGTCGCCTGGAGCGTCAACACCCTGCCGCCCGGCACGATGCACAGCCTGACCGGCGCGCCGCGCACCTTCAACGGCAAGGTCATCATCGGCAATGGCGGCGCCGACATCGGCCAGCGCGGCTTCGTCACCGCCTATGACCAGAAGACCGGGGCGCAGGTCTGGCGCTTCTGGACGGTGCCGGGCAGCCCGGAGCAGAATGCCGGCGACCCGGTGATGGAAATGGCGGCCAAGAGCTGGAACGGTTCCTACTGGAAGACCGGCACCGGCGGCACGGTGTGGAACGGCATGACCTTCGACCCGGAGCTCAACCGCATCTATCTGGGCGTCGGCAATGCCGGCCCCTATGATCCGGAAAAGCGCAGTCCGGGCGGCGGCGACAATCTGTTCGTCGCCTCGATCGTCGCGCTGGATGCCGATAGCGGCCAATATATCTGGCATTATCAGCAGAACCCCCGCGAAAGCTGGGATTACAAGGCGACGGCCAACATGATCGCCGCGACCGTGACGATCGACGGCCGGCCGCGCAAAGTGCTGATGCAGCAGCCGACCAACGGCTTCTTCTATGTGCTGGACCGCGAGACCGGAAAACTCATCTCGGCCGAGAAGGTCGGCAAGGTGAGCTGGGCCAGCCATATCGACATGGCCACGGGACGCCCGGTGGAAACCGCCAACGTCCATTATCAGGAGGGGCCGGTCGACATCTATCCCAGCACATTGGGCAGCCATAACTGGCAGGCGATGAGCTACAGCCCGCAGACGGGTCTGGCCTATATCCCCTATATGCAGGCCGGCGCCCGCTACGCGAAGGCGGACAAGGGGTTCCTGGCCAGCATCACCGGGGCCAGCGCCAGCTTCATCACGCAAAAGCGCGACAAGGACGACCTGACCGGCGCGCTGCTGGCGTGGGATCCGGTAGCGCAGAAGGCGCGCTGGCGCATGGCGCGGCCCCATCTGTGGAATGGCGGGACGCTGGCGACGGCGGGCGGGCTGGTGTTCCAGGGGACGGCCGACGGCTATGTCCGCGCGCATGATGCGGCGAGCGGCAAGGAAATGTGGCGCTTCAATGCGGGGCTGGGGATCATCGGCGCGCCGATGAGCTATGCCATCGGCGACACCCAATATGTGTCGCTGCTGGTCGGCTGGGGCGGCACCACGGCGGCGGCCAGCGAGATATTGAATGTCGGCTGGAAATATGGCGCCCAGCCCCGCCGCCTGCTGAGCTTCGCGATCGGCGGCAAGGCGCGGCTGGCGCCATCGCCACCGCGCGACATGGCGGTCCATGCGCTCGACGATCCCGGCATCGTGCTGGACGAAAAGGCGGTGGCCGCGGGCAAGGAAATGGGCTTCATCTGCGGCGCCTGCCACGGCATGGCGTTCAAGGGGGCCGGCGCGCCGGGACCGGACCTGCGGGAATCCGCCCTGTCGCTGTCGGAGGAGAATTTCTACCAGGTGGTGCAGGAAGGCGCGCTGGCCGAACGGGGCATGCCGCGCTTCCCGCTGGGCAAGGCGCAGATCCACAATATCTGGTCCTATCTGCGCGCCACCGCGCGCGAGGCGCTGGGCACGCGCAAGCCCGACACCGACACAGCGACGGCGGCGCGCTTCTGATGCGGATGACCGGCGAGGAGCGGATCGCCGCGCCGCGCGACGCGGTATGGCAGGCGCTCAATGATCCGGCGGTGCTGCGCCAGTGCATTCCCGGCTGCCAGTCGCTGGAACGCGACGGCGAGGACCGGCTGCGGGCCGAGATCGCGGTCAAGATAGGCCCGATCGGCGCGCGCTTTGCCGGCACCGTCACCCTGTCGGAGATCGACGCCCCCAATGGCTATCGCATCAGCGGCGAGGGCCAGGGCGGCACGGTGGGCCATGCCAGGGGCGGCGCGAAGGTGACGCTGGCCGACGATGGCCGGGCCACGCGCCTGTCCTATGCGGTGGAGGCCGAGGTCGGCGGCCGGCTGGCGCAACTGGGCGGGCCGATCATCGACGCCACGGCGAAGCAGCTTGCGGAGCAATTCTTCCGCAACTTCAACGCGGTGGTCAGCGGCGACAGCGTGCCGGCGGAGGATGGTCCGGTCGCGGTGGTGACGGCGCCGGTGCAGGCTCCGCCATCGGCTGGCGGCCATCCCTGGGGCTGGATCATCGCGCTTTTGCTGGCGCTGGCGACCGGGGTGCTGCTGGAGCGCAGCGGCGTGGCGGGCACCGGCATGGTGGCGATCGGCCTGTTGCTGGCGGTGACGGCGCTGGCCGGGTTTGAGGCCGGGCGCAGGGGGCGGCGATGAAGCCCGCGCCGTTCGACTATGTCCGCGCCACCAGCATCGACCATGGCTGCGCGCTGCTGGCGGAAGCGGGCGGCGGCGCACAATTGCTGGCGGGCGGCCAGACGCTGATGCCGTTGCTGGCGCTGCGCATGAGCCAGCCCTTCATCCTGATCGACATCGGCCATCTGCCCGAATTGCAGGGCATCGCCCCCCATGCCGGCGGCCTGCGGATCGGCGCGGCGACGCGGCAGGCCGATGCGCTGGCCAATCCCCTGCTGGCACAGGCCTTGCCCGTCTTCGTCACGGCGCTCGCCCATGTCGGCCATCACCAGACCCGCAATCGCGGGACGATTGGCGGGTCGATCGCGCTGGGTGAACCGGCGGCCGAGATGCCGGCGACGGCGGTGGCGCTGCGGGCGTCCATGACCCTGCGATCGGTGCGCGGCGCGCGGACCATGGCCGCCGACGACCTCTATCTTGGTCCCTATGCGACCGCGATCGCGCCCGACGAGATGCTGGTGGCGATCGATTATCCGGCCTGGCCGGCGGATGCGGTGCCGCTGTTCCGCGAAGTGGCGCGGCGCCCCGGCGATTTCGCGCTGGTCGGGCTGGTCGGCGCGCTGGCGATCGTGGAAGGCCGGATCGAGCGGGCGGGGATCGCCTGGTTCGGCATGGGGCCGACGCCGATGCGCGCACGCCAGGCGGAGCAGGCGCTGGTCGGCCAGGCGATCGACCGGATCGACGTGCAGGCCATTGCCGATCTGGCGATCGCCGACAGCGCGCCATTTGACGACGGCCATGCCAGCGCCGCCTATCGGCGCAGCGTCGGCCGGCGCATCTTTGCCAGCAGCCTGGCGCAGGCGCTCGACCGGAGGCTGGCGGCATGAGCGAGCATCGCATTTCGATGACGGTGAACGGCCAGCAGCATCGTGGGCTGGTGGACGGGCGGCTGACGCTGAGCGACTGGCTGCGCGAGGCGGCGGGCTATACCGGCGTGCATGTCGGCTGCGAACAGGGGGTGTGCGGCGCCTGCACCATCATCGTCGACGGGCGCGCGGTGCGATCCTGCCTGATGCTGGCGGTGCAGGCCGATGGATGCAGCCTGACCACGGTCGAGGGGCTGGCCGCGGCCGACGGCACGCTCCACCCGGTGCAGCAGGCGCTCAAGGATAACCATGGCCTGCAATGCGGCTTCTGCACGCCCGGCATCGTCATGACCCTGGCCGCGCTGCGGGCCGATGGTGCCCGGCCCGACGAAGCGGCGATGACCGAGGCCATGTCCGGTCATCTCTGCCGCTGCACCGGCTATCAGGGGATACGCCGCGCGATCCGGCAACTGGCGGCGGAGGATGGCACGCCATGAACGCGCCGCCGATTTCCGCGCAGCGCTTCATCGGCCAGCGCGTGCCGCGCAAGGAGGATGGCCGGCTGCTGACCGGGCGCGGCAGCTTCGTCGACGACATCATCCTGCCCGGCATGCTGCACGCCGCCTTCGTCCGCAGCCCGATCGCGCGCGGCACGATCCGGTCGATCGACACCGATGTCGCGCGTGCCCAGCCCGGCGTCCATGCGGTGCTGACCCAGGCGGATCTCGCGCCGTTCGGCGTCACCATGCTGAGCTTTTTCCTTGGCCCGGTAGAAGTAGCGATGACGCCGCTGGCGGACGGGCGGGTTGCCTATGTCGGCCATCCGGTCGCGCTGGTGATCGCCGACGATCGCTATCTGGCCGAGGATGCCGCCAGCCTGGTGGTGGTCGATTATGCCGAGGAAGCGGCCGTCGTCACGCTGGACGATGCGCGCCTTGGCCCCAGGGTGCATCCCGACACCGACGACAATGTCGCCGCGCTGATGGGCGAGGAGGAAGCCGATGCCGCGCTGGAGGCGCTGCTGGCGGGCGCGCCGCATCTGGTCAGCCAGTCGATCCGCCATCAGCGCATCGCCCAGTCGCCGATGGAGACGCGCGGCGTGGTGGCGAGCCTGCAGGGCAAGAGCGAATTGCTGGTCCATATCACCTGCGCCGGGCCGCAACTGGTGGCGCGCTGGCTGACCCTGGCGCTCGACCGGCCGGGGCTGAGCGTGCGGGTGGTAGCCAGGGACGTCGGTGGTTCCTTCGGCCTCAAGAACCATCCCTGGATGGAGGAGGTGTCCGCCATCCTTGCCGCCATGCTGCTGCGCCGGCCGGTCAAGTGGATCGAGGACCGGATCGAGAATCTGACCGCCGCCAACCAGGCGCGCGAGCAGGAAATGACATTGCGCGCCGCCTTCGACACGGACGGGCGGCTGATCGCCAGCCATGCCGATTATGCGCTCAACAATGGCGCCTATCCGATGGGGGCGGACGCCAATATCGCGGTCCATATGTTCCTGTGGGCGGCCTATAATATCCCCGCCTACAGCTTCGTGTCGCGCGGCTGGTATAGCAATACGCCGGGGCTGGCCGCCTATCGCGGCCCCTGGGCGATCGAGACGCTGGCGCGCGAGACCTTGCTCGACCGGGCAGCGCGGCAGATCGGCATCGATCCGGTGGAGCTTCGCCGGCGCAATCTCTGCACCGCCGCCGACCAGCCATCGGTCACGCCGCTCGGCATCCCGCGCGAGGACATCACCCCGGCGCAATGTCTGGAAAAGCTGCTGGAAGTGGTGAACGTGCCCGCCTTCCGCGCGGAGCAGGCGGCGGCGCGGGCGCAGGGGCGCTATCTGGGCCTGGGCCTCGCCGCCTATATCGAGCCGACCGGCGCGGCCGGCAGTATCGCGGTGATGACCGGCGAACTGGCGCAGCTGCGGATCGAGCCGACCGGACGGGTGGTCGCGGTGATGAGCGTCCATTCGCAGGGCCATGGCACCCAGACGACGATGGCGCAGTGCATCGCCGAGCAGCTGGGCGTGCCAATCGAGGACGTCACCATCTTCGACGGCGACAGTTCGCGCGGCGGCTTCGGCCCCGGCGCGGGCGGCAGTCGCCAGGGGGTGATCGGCGGCGGCGCGGCGATCCGGGCCGGGCGGCTGCTCGCCGACAAGGTGAAGGTGGTGGCCGCCCATCTGCTCAACGCCAGCCCGGAGGCGATCAGCCTGGCGGGTGGGATGGTCCATGTCGCCGGCGCGCCGGAGATGCGGCGGACGCTGCGCGAGATTGCCGAGATCGCCTATGGCGAGCCGGGGCGATTGCCGCCGGGCATGGAGACGGGGCTGGAAGCACAATATCGCTATGATCCGCCGCCCATGACCTTCACCAGCGCGGCCCATGCCTGCATCGTCAAGGTCGATGCCGACACCGGCTTCGTGACGATCCGGCGCTGGGTCAGCAGCGAGGATTGCGGCGTGATGATCAACCCCGCCGTGGTCGAGGGGCAGATTGCCGGCGGCCTGGCCCAGGCGATCGGCAGCGTGCTGCTGGAGGAGGCCGCGCGCGATGCGCAGGGCAATCCGACGGCCGCGACCTTCAAGGATTATGCGCTGCCGACGATCTTCGACGTGCCCGATTTCGAATATGTCCATGCCGATACGCCCTCGCAGGCCGAAGGCGGCTTTCGCGGCGTTGGCGAGGGCGGCTGCATCATCGGCCCGCCGACCCTGGTCAATGCTATCGCCGATGCGCTTGCGCCGTTCGGCGAGGTGGCGGTGGACCTGCCGCTGACGCCGGACAAGCTGATGACCGTCATCGAGGGGCGGCCCTGGCCCGAGCGTCCGGTCAGCCGCTTCCATCCCGACCATCGGGCGCCGGAGGTCGATACCCCTGCCCCGGCAGCGCCCACCACCCAACCGGTCGCGCCTGCCGCCCCGGTCGGGATCGACGGCGCATGGAAGCTGGTGCTGGCGACGCCGATGGGGCCGCAGCCGATGGTGGCGCATTTCCAGGTCGCGGGCGACCGGGTGACCGGGCGGCTGGAGGCCGATCAGGGATCGCAGGAATTTGCCGGCACGATCGCCGGCAATCAGGTGTCCTGGGAGATGAAGGTCACCAAGCCGATGGCGATCACCCTCAAATATGCCCTGCTGTTCGATGGCGACAGCGTGAGCGGCAAGTGCAAGATGGGGCTGTTCGGCACCGCCAAGGTGCAGGGCGAGCGCGTGCGATGATTTCCGGACACGAAAAAGCCGCCTTGGGGCTGTCCGGGGCGGTGTGTGTTGTGTGTTGGTTGCGGGAGTAGGATCTCGAACGGACCTCAGGACAAGACCAACACAATGATTTTTCGTGATACTTCCCTACAACCTTCCGAATAGTCCCCCTGAGTAGCCCCTAGATTTCTGGACGCCTTCTATCCCAATTTTGAGGACAGGAGACGACGATGGGGCAGCCCAATTTCAGCGATGAGTTCAAGCGTGATGCGGTGGCCCAGATCACCGAGCGCGGGTATCCGGTAGCGGAGGTTTCCGAGCGGCTCGGCGTCAGTCAGCATTCGCTGTACGCATGGAAGCGGCAACTGGCGAAGGTGGTGTCTGGCGATGCCAGCAAGGATGCCGAGATCCGCCAGTTGAAGCGCGAACTGGCCCGGGTGACCGAGGAGCGCGATATACTAAAAAACCGTCGCCGGCTGAGCCCGCCTGTGCGCGGTAGAAACGGGTCGTGCTATGGTGCGGCCGGGAGGGTCGCGGCCGATGGCTTATTGGAGGCATGACCCCGTTAAAAAACGTGGCCCGTGGGTGT
>NZ_NOIW01000065.1:0-33314 GCF_002708645.1 Sphingobium sp. IP1 | reverse complement strand
TTCGTCGAGGAACTGCCCGGCCCGACCCTGCGCCGCGAGGCATCGGCCGCGCTGCGTCAGGCGCTGGCCGAACATAATGCCGCCGAAAAGGCCTGGCCCGACATGACCGATTGCGACCGGCTGGATGCCGCCTTTGCCGCGCTGGAGGCCGAGGGCGTGATCGCGCGGCAGAATTTCACCTGCTGCGGCAGTTGCGGCGCCATCGAGATCTGGGACGAGATCGAGGAAGCCATCGGCGAAGGCCGCCCGGCCGAGGGCTACGCCTTTTTCCACATGCAGGACACCGAGGCGGCGGTGGAGGGCGAGGCGCTCTACCTCAATTACGGCGCCTGCGCAGCCGGCGAGGCGGCGGCGCTCGATATCGGCCGGCGGATCGCCGCCCAGCTCGATGCCCATGACCTGGCGGTCGATTGGGACGGCAGCTGGAGCATGCGCATCCAGGTGGTGCTCGACTGGAAGAAGCGCCGCACCCTGCGCATGCTGGAGGCCTGAACCGGCGGCGCCTGCTGCGCGCCGACCGTCACCATATCTCGATGCTCGGGTGGAAGCCGCCCTCCTGCCCGCTATGGGTGGCATGCATGTTGATGCGCGTCGGCACGAAACTGGTGCCGCGATATTCGGGTATGATCCTCAACTGATCGACCAGCCCCTCACGGGTGAAGCGCTGTAGCGTGCCGCTAATCTGGTCGAGCGCGGCGCCCGCTTCGGGTGGGACATAGCTGATATTCGCCTTGCGCCTCGGCCCGCCCAGACGGATCGGGAAGAGATAGATGCGCACCAGCGCCCCGGTCGCCACCAGCGCCTCCGCCTGTTCGCGCGAGGTGACATGGGAGAAATCGGGCTTGGCCGCTGCCGGATCGGGCGCGCCGACGATGATCGCTGCGAGCAGCAACGGCAATAACGAAGCGAGACGATGAACCATGGACTTCCTCCCCTGAGGACGAATCATGTTCGTTATTTGTTCTCATATTTTCGGCGATCCTGCAAGGCGGCGCGGACAAAGGGCGAGGGTCACGCCCGAAGTTCACAGCGTTATCGGCCTTTCCGGGGGATTTGCGCCACTTTTGCACCGGCCGCGCGTCACCCACGCGCCTGTTCTGCATCAGGACGCGCCACCGGGGCGACGCATAACGCGCCCATGATGCCCCGGTGACGCGACAGCTTTGCACCTGTTTTGCACCGATATGCCTCAGCGCCGCGTCGCGGCCTGGGGGCGAAGCTGGGTGGCGATCGGGTCGGCCGTCGCCTGGGCATGCAGCGCCAGCGCGTTGCTCCAGTCCCGGTCGAAGGCGGTGCCGGCGAGGCGACGGCGCAGGCGATGCGCGCTGGAGGGCGACATGCCGACCATGCGCGCGGCCTGGGCCACGCTGCCGCTCTGGTAGAGGGCGGTCAGGAAGGTCCGCTGCCGGGCCGGGGTCCAGCGGGCGGGGGTGAAGATGGCCGGCGCGGGCTGCGCGGGCGGGCGAGCGGGGAGGTTCTGTGTCATTCCCCAGGGTAGATCAGAGGATCGCCGTGTAGGACAGGGGATATTGGCACCGGGGTGTCAGGGCATGACCATTCAACAAAAAAATCGTGGACCATCGCCGCCTCCGACACTTACGCGATCGTAACTATCTGTCGGCATAGTTTATCACCATGCCACCGGAACTGACCGCCTTGATCGACAAGCCGCTGTTGTTGGCCCTCGTGCTTGGGGTGGGGGCTGCGATCGGCATCACCGTTGAACGGACGGTCGAAGGATGGAAGCGGACAGAGCGCCGTGCCCGCTGGCGTGCGCGTAACGGCCGACAAGATTGGAAAGCGGGGCGCGGCAAGATCATCCCGCTGGCACCAACCCCAAAGTCCATCGATCCGATAACGACTGCCGCCGACCAGTTGCGTATCGTCATGACCGCCGATTTTGCGGCGCGTCCGCTGCTCAATCATGGCGAGCGACGGCTGCTCTCGGTATTGGACAAGGCGTTGGAGGACAACAGTCCAGGGTGGCGTGCCATGGGTCAGGTTTCTCTGGGCGAGATATTGGGCAGTTCCAACGAGGCAGCCTTTCTGGCGGTCAATTCCAAACGCGTCGACCTGTTGATCGTCGATGCCGACTGCCGTCCTTTGCATGCGATAGAGATGCAGGGGAATGGCCATCATTTGAGCGATAACACCGCCGCCCGCGACGCAGTGAAACGGGAAGCGCTGCGTCGCGCCGGAATCGGCTATGTCGAAGTGGTCAGTGGCGATACGCCGGCCGAAGTCCGGGCGATGATCCGCAAATTGGTGGAACGGGCCCGCGCCGGCCAAGCCTAGCCGGGCGAAGCCTTGTGCTTCGCCCGGCGACCGGATCAATCATGCTCCCGTCCACCGGCGCCCATATAGAGTTCGCTGCCGGTTTCCTTGAAGAGTTTGCTCATCTCTTCCATGCCTTTCAAGGCCGCGGCCTTGCTGGCTTCCGCCACCTCCGCGCCGGTCAGGCCGGCCGCCAGAAAGCCGTCCGCCGGCTGGTTCTTCTTTGCAGCAAAATCCCGCACTTCCTGGGTGATCTTCATCGAGCAGAATTTGGGGCCGCACATCGAGCAGAAATGGGCGCTCTTGGCGCCTTCGGCCGGCAGGGTCTGATCGTGATATTGTTCGGCCGTGTCGGGGTCGAGCGACAGGTTGAACTGGTCGCGCCAGCGGAACTCGAAACGCGCACGGCTGAGCGCGTCGTCGCGGACCTTGGCGGCCGGATGCCCCTTTGCCAGGTCGGCGGCGTGGGCGGCGAGCTTGTAGGTGACGACGCCGACCTTCACATCGTCACGGTCGGGCAGGCCCAGATGCTCCTTGGGCGTGACGTAGCAGAGCATAGCCGTGCCATACCAGCCGATCTGGGCGGCGCCGATCCCCGAGGTGATATGGTCGTAACCCGGCGCGATGTCGGTGGTGAGCGGCCCGAGCGTATAGAAGGGCGCTTCGCCGCAGACCTGGAGCTGCTTTTCCATATTCTCCTTGATCTTGTGCATGGGCACATGGCCCGGCCCTTCGATCATAACCTGCACATCCTGTTTCCAGGCGCGGTGGGTCAGCTCGCCCAGCGTGTAGAGTTCGGAGAATTGGGCTTCGTCGTTTGCGTCGGCGATCGAGCCGGGGCGCAGACCATCGCCCAGCGAATAGGCGATGTCATAGGCCTTCATGATCTCCGTAATCTCGTCGAAATGATCGTAGAGGAAGCTCTCCTTGTGATGGGCGAGGCACCATTTCGCCATGATCGAGCCGCCGCGCGAGACGATGCCGGTGACGCGCTTGGCCGCCATCGGGATATAGGCGAGGCGAACGCCGGCATGGATGGTGAAATAGTCGACGCCCTGTTCGGCCTGTTCGATGAGCGTGTCGCGGAAAATGTCCCAGCTGAGGTCTTCGGCAATGCCGCCGACCTTTTCGAGCGCCTGATAGATGGGGACGGTGCCGATCGGCACGGGCGAGTTGCGGATGATCCATTCGCGGGTGTCGTGGATGTTGCGGCCGGTGGAGAGGTCCATCACCGTGTCGGCGCCCCAGCGGATCGACCAGACCAGCTTGTCGACTTCGCTCGCCACGTCGGAGGCGACCGCCGAGTTGCCGATATTGGCGTTGATCTTCACCAGGAAATTGCGGCCGATCGCCATCGGCTCGGATTCCGGGTGGTTGATGTTGGACGGGATGATGGCGCGGCCGCGGGCGACTTCATCGCGGACGAATTCGGGCGTCACATAGTCGGGGATCGACGCGCCCCAGCTTTCGCCGTCGCGGACATATTCCTTCAGGCGGGCGCGGCCGAGATTCTCGCGTTCCGCCACATATTCCATTTCCGGGGTGATGATGCCGCGGCGGGCATAATGCATCTGGGAGACGTTGGCGCCGGGCTTGGCGCGCAGCGGGCGCTTGACGACATTGGGGAAGGGCTGGACGCCGCCCGAACGGTCTGGCCCTTTGAGGCCATTATCCTCCGGCTTGATCTCGCGCGCATCATATTCCTCGACATCGCCGCGGTCACGAATCCAGTCGCGGCGCAGCTGCTGCAGGCCGGCCATGATGTCGATGTGGGCGTCCGGATCGGTATAGGGGCCGGAGGTGTCATAGACGCGGACCGGTGGCTCGCCGCTGCCCGGCTCCAGATGAATCTCGCGCATGGCGACCTTGCGCGGGCCGACATGGATCTTCTTCGAGTCGCGAATGGGCCCGGTCGTTACGCGCATTTCGGTGCGGGCGGGGACGTCTGCCATAACTTCTCTCTCCTTCAGGCGGAAAGAGAGTGCGGGCGGTGTCACGGGATGAGTGGCACGACGCGCTTCCCTCCCTACGCCAGTGTCAACTGGATCAGGTTCAGCGGGTCGCGGCCACAAAGCCGCCTCTCAACCGTCTGCGGACGGTCCCCCGGGGATATGGGCAATGGATAGCGCAAGCGCGGCGGCAGGGGAAGCCCTTCGCGAGCCGATCGCCTTGCGCCGGGGCGATGGAGACCATAATTGGAAGAAGATCCAGCAAGAGGCCGATCGTGCAGAACAGCGCCCCACCCCATCCCGATTCCGAGAAGGCCCGGCGCAAGGCGTTGCGGCACGAGATGCGGATGGTGGCGGTGCGGCCGCGGCGCTGGGGGCTGTGGCTGCTGACGCTCGGCGCACTGCTGCTGATCCTGCCGTCGGCCTTTGGCGTTCACAGCCTGATGGGCTGGTCGCCGATGCTGCTGGGGCTGATCGCCTGTGCCGCGTCGCTGCCGCTGCTGGTGGCGGGCGCGGTGCTGCGGCGGCGTTACCTGCGGGGACAGCTCGCGCGGGATTGAGGACAACAAAGGGGGGCGCAATGAAGAGGTTTTTGACGATGGTTTCTGCTGCCCTGCTGACCGGCGCTGCTGCGCCCGCCCCTGCTCCGGCGGACGATCCGTTCGTCTGGCTGGAGGACTGGACCGGGCCGCGCGCGATGCAGTGGGTGGAGGCGGAGAACAAGGCGACCGTCGCCACGCTGCAGGGCGATCCGCGCTATGCCGGCTATTACAGGGACGCGCTGGCGATCGCATCGGCCAAGGACCGGATCGCGATGCCGATGCTGGTCCATGGCCGCATCTATAATTTCTGGCGCGATGCCGACCATCCGCAGGGCGTGTGGCGCTATACGTCCGAGGCTGATTATGCGTCGGCGTCGCCGAGCTGGACGACCGTGCTGGACCTGGATGCGCTGTCCAGGGCCGAGGGCAAGAAATGGGTGTGGAAGGGCGCGACCATCCTCGACCCCGAGGAGCGGATCGCGCTGCTGGCGCTATCGGATGGTGGCGAGGATGCGGTGCGGCTGCGCGAGTTCGACCTGGTCGACGGCCGGTTCGTGCCGGGCGGGTTCGACATTCCCAATGCCAAGCAGGATGCGGCCTGGCTGGACAAGGACAGCCTGCTGCTGTCGCGCGACTGGGGGGCGGATAGCCTGACCAAGTCGGGCTATCCTTTCATCATCAAGACGCTGAAGCGCGGGCAGAAACTGGACGAGGCACAGGAAGTGTTTCGCGGCGCGGCGAGCGACCAGCTCATGTCGATGCCGATCCTGCTGAGCGATGGGCAGGGCAACAGGGCCGCCTTCCTGTTTCGCGGCGTCACCTTCTTCGGCAACGAGACCTGGCTGCTGACGGCGCAGGGGACGAAGCGGCTGGCGCTGCCGGCCAAGAGCCAGTTGCAGGGCATGGTCGACGGGCAGGTGCTGATCCAGACCAGCGAGGCTTGGGAAAGCGGGGGCGTGACCGTGCCGGCGGGCGCACTGGCGAGCGTGGCGCTGAAAGCGTTGCAGGATGGCGGCGTGCTGACGCCCGAGATCTTGTTCGCGCCGACGCCGCGCCAGTCGATCGACGGGGTGGTGGCGACGAAGAACCGGGTCGTGCTGAGCCTCAACGACAATGTGCGCGGGCGGGTGCGGGTCTATGCGCGCGGCGCCACGGGATGGAGCGCACAGCCGGTCGACCTGCCCGACAATGCGACGATCAGCACGGTCGCCGCATCCGACAAGAGCGACAAGATTTACCTCAGCGTCGCGGGCTTCCTGGCGCCGACGACATTATGGGCGATGGACGCGGCCGACCCGAAACCGGTGCAGGTGAAGGCGATGCCGGCGCGGTTCGACGCGGCGGGGCTGGTGGTCGAGCAGTTTGAAGCCCGGTCGAGCGACGGGACGAAAATTCCCTATTTCATCGTCCACAAGAAGGGGATGACGCCCGACGGCAGCACGCCGGCGATCATGACCGCCTATGGCGGCTTCGAGGTGCCGATGACGCCCAGCTATGCCGCGATCACCGGCAAGCTGTGGCTGGAGCGGGGCAATAGTTTCGTGCTGGCCAATATCCGCGGCGGCGGCGAGTTCGGCCCGGCCTGGCATGAGGCGGGCCTCAAGACCAAACGCCAGATCATCTATGATGATTTCGCGGCGGTGGCGCAGGATATCTTCGCGCGCAAACTGTCGAGCCCGCAGAAGTTCGGCATCTATGGCGGGTCCAATGGCGGGCTGCTGATGGGGGTCGAGTTCAACCAGCATCCGGACCTCTGGAACGGGGTGGTGATCCAGGTGCCGCTGCTCGACATGATCCGATACGAGCAAATCGCGGCCGGTGCGTCCTGGGTCGATGAATATGGCAGCGTGTCGGTGCCGGAGGAAAAGGCGTTTCTCGAGAAGATTTCGCCCTATGCCAATATCCGCAAGGGGGTGGCCTATCCCACGCCCTATATCTGGACCACGACCAAGGACGACCGGGTCGGCCCGCAGCATGCGCGCAAGTTCGCCGCGCGGCTGAAGGACTACGGCCTGCCCTATCTTTTCTACGAGGATACCGCCGGCGGCCATTCGGGCGACGCGGATATCGAACAGGGCGCGCGGTTGCAGGCGATGCAGATGGTCTATTTCAGTCAGCGGCTGGAGGGAAAATAGGGGCGCAAAAGGAAGCGGGGTCCCGGATCAAGCATGCCCTGAGCCTGTCGAAGGGTCCGGGATGACGTCGGTTAAATGAGGGGATGGCCGGGCTGACGCGAACGGAAATTGCGAGAATCTTTGGCGAAGCGACAGTTTCGCATTGCATTGCAGCAAAGCGTGGTTTCTGATCGCATCATGCTCAAGGCCGCGCTGCACCACCTGACCGCCTATCGCTATAGCCGCCCGATCCGTCTGGGTCCGCAAGTGATAAGATTGCGACCCGCCCCGCACAGTCGCACCAAGATCCCCAATTATGCGCTGAAGATCGAGCCGGCGAACCATTTCCTCAACTGGCAGCAGGACCCGCACGGCAACTGGCTGGCGCGGATCGTCTTTCCCGATCCGGTCGATCATTTCAGTATCGAGGTCGACCTGCTGGCCGATCTCGACATCATCAACCCGTTCGACTTCTTCGTCGAACCCTATGCGGAAAATTACCCCTTCAGCTATGACGAGCAGCTGGAGACCGATCTGGCGGCCTATTATGATGTCGAGGCGCAGGGGCCCTTGTTCGAGGCGCTGGTCGCGCAGCATGCGTCGTTCGAGGGGCGGACGATCGACTTCCTGGTCGATGTGAACAGCAAGCTGCAGCAGCGCATCGGCTATGTCATCCGCATGGAAACCGGGGTGCAGTCGCCCGAGGAGACGCTGGACATCGGCACCGGATCGTGCCGCGATTCCGCCTGGCTGCTGGTGCAGTTGCTGCGTCGCCTCGGCTTTGCCGCGCGCTTCGTGTCGGGCTATTCGATCCAGCTTGTTGCGGACGTCGAGCCGATCGAGGGCCCCAAGGGCGTTACCCAGGATGTGGTCGACCTGCATGCCTGGGCCGAAGCCTATGTGCCCGGCGCTGGCTGGATCGCGCTTGATGCGACCAGCGGCATGTTCGCGGGCGAAGGCCATATCCCGCTCTGCGCCACGCCCCATTATCGGTCCGCAGCCCCGATCAGCGGCATGGCCGAACCGGCCGAAGTCGATTTCAATTTCGCCATGAATGTCAGCCGCATTGCCGAGGCGGTGCGGATCACCAAGCCCTTTACCGAGGGGCGCTGGGCGTCGCTGATGGCGCTGGGCGAACAGGTGGACGCCGACCTGATCGCGCAGGACGTGCGGCTGACCACCGGCGGCGAGCCGACCTTCGTCGCGGTCGACGATCCACAGGCGGGCGAATGGAATGGCGACGCGGTGGGACCGACCAAGGCGGGCTATGCCGACCGGCTGATCCGGCGGCTGCGCGACCGCTTCGCGCCGGGCGCGCTGCTGCATCATGGCCAGGGAAAATGGTATCCGGGCGAAAGCCTGCCGCGCTGGGGCTATTCGATCTACTGGCGGGCGGACGGCGTGCCGATCTGGCGCGATGCCGGGCTGATCGCGGGCGAGCCGGAGGCGGGCGACAAGACCATCAGCGCCGAGGATGCCGGCCGCTTCCTGACCGCCATGGCGGACGGGCTGGGGGTCGAGACGGATTTCGTCCAGCCGGTATTCGAGGATGCGCTGGCCTGGTCGGTGAAGGAGGCGGAATTGCCCGCCAATACCGAGCCGGGCGACCCCAAGTTCGACAATGCCGAGGAGCGCAGCCGGATGGTGCGCGCGTTCGAGGGCGGCCTTAGCAAGACGGTCGGCTATGTGCTGCCGATCCAGCGCTGGCAGACGCAGGCGAGTGCGCCGCGCTGGCAGAGCGAGGTGTGGAAGGTGCGGCGCAAGGCGCTGTTCGCGGTGCCGGGGGATTCGGCGCTGGGATACCGCCTGCCGCTGGGCACCCTGCCCTATGTGCCGCCGTCCGATTTCCCCTATATCCACCCGCAGGATACGAGCGAGCCGCGCGAGCCGCTGGCCGATTATCGCGCCGAAGCGGCAGCCGAGAGCGGGGCGCCGGCGGAACGGTTCGAGCGGTCCGAAGTCGCCGCCGCCGCGCATCAGGACCGGCAGGAACAGGTGTTCATCGAAGGGGCGGTGCGCACCGCCGTCACGGTCGAGCCGCGCGGCAATTTCCTGTCGGTCTTCATCCCGCCGGTGAAGACGCTGGACGATTATCTGGAGTTGATTGCGCAGGTCGAGAAGGTGGCCGAGGCGACGCGCATCCCGGTGCGGATCGAGGGCTATGCGCCGCCCTCCGACCCGCGCGTCAACGTGCTGAAGGTGACGCCCGACCCCGGCGTGGTCGAGGTGAATATCCAGCCGTCGACAAGCTGGGCCGAGACGGTGGCGATTACGCAGGGCGTCTATGAGGATGCCCGCGAAGTGAAGATGACCGCCGACAAGTTCATGGTCGATGGCCGGTCGGTCGGCACCGGTGGCGGCAATCATCTGGTGCTGGGCGGGGCGAGCGTGAACGACAGCCCGTTCATCCGCCGGCCGGACTTGCTCAAGAGCTTCGTCCTCTACTGGCAGCGGCACCCGTCCCTCTCCTATCTGTTTTCCGGCCTGTTCATCGGCCCGACCAGCCAGGCGCCGCGCATCGACGAGGCGCGGCACGACAGCCTGTATGAGCTGGAGATCGCGCTCGCGCAGGTGCCCAATCCGGTGCGCGACGGCGCGGACAAGCTGCCGCCGCCCTGGCTGGTCGACCGGTTGTTCCGCAACCTGCTGGTCGATGTGACCGGCAATACCCATCGCACCGAAATCTGCATCGACAAGCTGTTCTCGCCCGATGGCCCGACCGGGCGCCTGGGCCTTGTCGAATTTCGCGGGTTCGAGATGCCGCCAGACCCGCAGATGAGCCTGGCCCAGCAATTGCTGCTGCGCGCGCTGACCGCCTGGTTCTGGCGCGAACCGCAGCAGGGCAATCTGGTGCGCTGGGGCACGGCGCTGCACGACCGTTTCTTCCTGGGCCATTTCGTCTGGGCCGATTTCCTGGAGGTGCTGAACGACCTGCGCCAGGCGGGCTATGATTTCGATCCCAACTGGTTCGAGGCGCAGCGCCAGTTCCGCTTCCCGGTGCATGGCAGCGTGGAGGCCGGCGGCGTCGGGCTGGAGATCAGCCATGCGCTGGAGCCGTGGAACGTGCTGGGCGAAACCGGCGCGATCGGCGGTACGGTGCGCTATGTCGACAGTTCGACCGAGCGGTTGCAGGTGCGCGTGTCCGGCCTGGTCGCCGGACGCCATATCGTCAGCTGCAATGGCCGGCGGGTGCCGATGACGCCGACCGGCGTGCCGGGCGAGGCGGTGGGCGGCGTGCGCTACAAGGCATGGGCGCCGGCCAATTGCCTGCACCCCAACCTGCCCGCCAATGCGCCGCTGACCTTCGATATCTTCGACAGCTGGAGCGGCCGGTCGCTGGGCGGTTGCGTCTATCATGTCGCCCATCCGGGCGGGCGCAATTATGACGATGTGCCGATCAACAGCTATGAGGCGGAGGCGCGGCGCAAGGCGCGGTTCCAGGATCATGGCCATACGCCCGGCCCCGTCGACATGCCGCCGGCCGAACCCCCGAGCGAATTTCCGATGACGCTGGACCTTCGGTTCAGGCATCCCGAATATTAGAGGATGACCGACTCGCCTGTCCTGCCGGGTCTCGAAGCGTCCGGCTGGGCCGGCGACTATCTGGCGCGCGCGTCGGGCGGCGATCTGTTCGCCGGGGCGCCGGCGGAGATGGCGCCACGCTGGCGGGCGATGCTGGATCGATTGTCGGAACAGGGACAGGGCGATCCCGCGACGCTGGCCGGCAATGTCGAGCGGCAGGCGCAGGATCTGGGCCTGGCGTTCCGCCTGACCGGCGACGAGCAGGAGCGGCCCTGGCCGCTGAGCCCGATCCCGATGCTGATCGGCGCTGGCGAATGGACCCGGATCGAACAGGGGCTGATGCAGCGGGCCGAGTTGCTGGAGCGGGTGATCAGCGACATCTACAGCACCCAGAGCCTGGTGCGCGAGGGCAAGCTGCCCGCCGCGGTGGTGACCGGCAGCCCGCATTATTGGCGGGTGATGACCGGGGCGCCGCCACCGCGCGGCCATTATCTCCATTTCTATGCCGCCGACCTGGGGCGCGGACCGGACGGCGAATGGCGCGTGCTGGCCGACCGGGTGCGCACGCCCGTGGGTGTCGGCTATGCGCTGGAGAACCGGCTGGCGCTGTCGCGCGCGACCGGCGACCTGCTGGGTGCGATGAACACGCGGCGGCTGGCGCCCTTCTTCGCCGACCTGCGTCGGGGCCTGGCGGTCGATTGCCAGCGCGCCGATCCGCGCATCGGCCTGTTGACGCCGGGCCGGTTCAACCAGAGCTATGCCGAGCAGGCACATCTGGCCCGTTATCTGGGCCTGATGCTAGTCGAGGGCGATGACCTGATCGTCAGCGATGGGCGCTTGTTCGTGCGCACGATCGAGGGGCTGAAGCGGATCGACGGGCTGTGGCGCTGGATGGACAGCCGCTTCCTCGACCCGCTGGCGTTCGACGGGGAATCGCGGATCGGCGTGCCCGACCTGTATGATGCCTGCGCGCGCGGCGGGCTGATGGTCAGCAACTGGCCGGGCGCTGGCGTGATCGAGGCACGGGCCTTTGCCGCCTTCCTGCCGCAACTGGCGAAAGCATTGCTGGGCACCGAATTGCTGCTGCCCAATATTGCCACCTGGTGGTGCGGGCAGGAGCGCGAGCGCGGCCATGTGGCCAGCCATCTGGACGCATTGCTGGTCGCTTCGGCGTTCGACCGGGACGCGGCGGGGCTTGGCTCGGCCCGATCGGTTCAGGGATCGACGCTGGATGCGGACCAGCGCGCGACCCTGCTGGAGGCGATGGCGCGGCGGCCGATGGACTATGTCGGGCAAGAGGTGGTGAAATTGTCCACCACACCGGCGATCGTCGGCGGGCGCCTCACCCCCCTGCCCTTCACCCTGCGCGTGTTCGTGGCGCGGGACGGGCTGGGGCAATGGCGGATCATGCCCGGCGCCTTCGCGCGGCTGGCCGCCCATGGCGATATCCGCGCCGTTTTGATGGGCGAAGGCGACATGTCGGCCGACATGTGCGTGATCGACAGCCAGCCAGTGCCGCCCGATACGCTGTTGGGTTTTGGGCTGGGCGATGGCGGCGCGCCGGCGATCCGGCGGATCGGCGGGCTGTTGCCGACCAAGGCGGCGGACAATCTCTATTGGCTGGGCCGCTATATCGAGCGGACCGAGATGACGTTGCGGGTGATCCGCGCGGTGATCGGCGAATCGATCGAGGTCGATATGGGGCCGTCGTCGGATTCGCCGACCATGGCGCGGCTGGCGGGGCAGCTGGCGCTGTGGGGCGCGACCGGAAACGCGGCGCAGCCGGTCGGTGCGCTGTGCGCGCAGGCGCTGGGCGACGCGCGCCGGCCGGGCAGCGTGCGCGCGCTGATGGGCGTGGTCGCCAATATCGGCGAGGGGCTGCGCGATCGGCTGGCGACCGATTTCTGGCGGCTGGTGCGCCTGCCCCTGCCCGCGTTCGACGGGGCGGTGACCGAGACGCTGCTGGACGCGGCATCGCGCATGATCGAGCGGATTTCGGCGCTGTCGGGGCTGGCGGCGGAGAATATGGCGCGCACCGAAGGATGGCGCTTCCACGATATGGGGCGGCGGATCGAGCGGGCGATCACCGGATGCCGGCTGACATTGCTGCTGGGCAGCGACTGGGCTTCGGCCGACGACCTGACCGTGCTGCTCGACCTGCATGACAGCCAGATCAGCTATCGCAACCGCTACCTGACCGGCCCGTCGCTGCCGCCGGTGCGCGATCTGGTGGCGCTGGAGCCGCAAAATCCGCGCTCGATCGCCTATCAGGCGCAACGCATCGCCGAGCATGTCGCCGCTTTGCCGACGCTGCGTGGCGACGGCATGCCGGAGGAACCGCAGCGGCTGGCCGGCGCGCTGGCGGCGACGCTGGCGCCGCTGACCGGCGACATGCTGACCATGGCGGCGCTGACCGATATCGAAAGCCGGCTGCTCGCCTTGTCCGACGCGATCGGCCAGCGCTATTTCCTGCAGGTCCGCAAGACGGAAAAGGTCGAGGGCGCAGAGCTGCTGTCATGATCTACCATGTCCGGCACAAAAGCATATTGCGCTATGGCGCGCCGGTGCGGGTCGCCCGCTTCAATGTGCGACTGCGGCCGATGGCCTGGGCCGGGCAATGGACCGCAGATTATGCGTTGAGCGTCGATCCCGCGCCGCTGTCGATCGAGGCGCGGCCGGGCGCCTGGCCGGTGCATGTCGAGCGGCTGGTGATCGACCAGCCATTGCGGCAATTGACGATCGAGAGCCGGTTCCGCGCCGGGGTGGCGGGCGGCGCGCCGATCCTGCCGCAGGCGGACGATCCCAGCATCGCCATGGTGGCGCGCGCGGCGCTGGCCGATCGCGACATCAGCGCCTCTGCCCCCGCGCAATTCCTCTACGCCTCGCCCCGCGCGCCGATGCTGGACGCGATCGGCAGCTGGGCGGGCGCGATGCTGGCGCCCGATCGGCCGATCGTCGCGGCGGCATGGGAACTGGCGCAGCGGATCAAGGCGGACTTCGCCTATGATCCCAGCGCCACCGATGCCGGCACGCCGGTGGCCGACGCTTTTGCCGCGCGCCATGGCGTGTGCCAGGATTTCGCCCATGTGATGGTGGTGGCGCTGCGCCTCGCTGGCCTGCCCGCCGCCTATGTCAGCGGATACCTCCGCACCTATCCGCCGCCGGGCATGCCCCGGCTGGTCGGCGCCGACGCCATGCATGCCTGGGTGATGCTGTGGTGCGGGCCGACGCGCGGCTGGATCGGCTTTGATCCCACCAATGGCGTCATCACCGGCGAGGATCATCTGTTCATCGCCATGGGCCGCGACTATGCCGACGTCGCGCCGATGGACGGGCTGTTCGTCGGCGGATCGGGCCAGAGCATCAGCGTTGCCGTCGATGTCGTGCCCGAGGACGAGACCGCAAAAGAGGAAGTCGCATGATCGCCGCCATCATCCTGGTCCTGGCCGGCCTTTACTGCCTGGCGCGCGGCGTCATGGATTTCCGCGCGAAACGGTGGGTCTGGGGCGTGCTGGGGATCGTCTCGGGCATCGCGATCATGGCGGCACCGATCCCGACCGAAACACGCGCAATCAGTATTGATCTGCCGGCGGCGCAGGGCGGGAAGTGATCGACGTCATCAACCGGCCATGGCAAGGCAAGGAGCGGGATGCCGGGTCAAGCCCGGCATGACGGGCGGCTTGACTGGTCCGATGCGCCATCCCATCCCCTGCTTATGCAAACGCCACCCTTCGCGAAAACATTGTTCAAATGCGATGATCCAACTTCACTGAAATTGGAGAATGGCAACCGGTTCATCCGGAAATTGCCCGATGATCGCTCCCTGGGCTATTTGCACAAACTCTTCACACCGCTTGATGATGCGGGGCTGGAAAGGCTTCACCAAGCCCTTGAGCAACCGTTCCCAGCGGAGTTCTCCAGCTTTCTCCAATGGTCGAATGGCGCCAGCCTGTTTGATAACAAGATATATCTTTTCGGGGGGATCGGAAGCCTCTCCCGCGATCTTTCGCCAGAAAAGCAGCAGCCCATATCGATCGACGACAATAATCGGATCTTTGCGGCAACCAACGGCGCGCGCTGGGCCGACGGCTGGCGCGTCATCGGATCGGTCGTTGGCTGGAGCAGTTCCTATGCCATCGAACTCCATCGCGATGGTCGTTGCGCGATCACATCGGAGCAAGTTGCACGCTCCATGCCCTCATTCACACAATGCCTCTCGACAGTCATCGACCGGGTCGATGCCTGTTTTTCATGCGATGGAATCATCGACCGCAGTCACGCCGAGTTGGAGAGTGCTTTGGCGAGCCTCATCCGCCCACAATAGTCCCGGTTATCCCACCCGCGCGAACAGCAATTTCATGCCGGTCCTTGGGCGGATGGTGAGGCGGCTGATGGGTTCGGGTTTGAAGCCGGCGGGCATGGTGAGGCTGTAGCGGCGGATGACCGAGGCGATCACGGTCATCACCTCCTGCTGGGCGAAGCCGGCGCCGACGCAGACGCGCGGGCCGCGGCCGAAGGGGAACCAGGCCTGTTTCACCATGTCGGCATTGGCCGGATCATCGAACCGGTCGGGGTCGAAGGCGTGCGGGCAGGCCCAATTATCCTTGTTGCGCTGGGTCAGCCAGGGCGCGACGACCAGCATCGATCCTTCTTCAAGGCTCTTGTCGCGCATCTCCATCGGACAGGTGACTTCGCGCGGGAAGAAGGCGACCGGCGGATAGAGGCGCAGCGTTTCGCGGAAGATGTTGCGGACATGGCTCATATCCTTGAGCATCGGCGCGGTCAGCACATCGTCGCCGGCGATGCCGGCCACTTCGGCGCGGACCCGATCCTGGATATGGGCGCATTCGGCGAGCATGTAGAGCGCCCAGGTCATGGTGCTGGCCGAGGTTTCATGGCCGGCGAGGAAGATGGTCGACACCTGTTCCATCACCTGTTCGCAGGTGAAATGGGCGCCGGTCTGCGCGTCCTGCACCTCGATCAGCGACTGGAGAATGTCGCGATGGGGCGCCTCGCCCCGGCCATGATAGCCCTCATAGCGAGCCTCGACGATCGGACGGAACACGTCATGGATGGCGCGGGCTGGCCCTTTCGAGCGCTTTTCGAACCAGCCGGCGGGGATGCCGTAGAGGCGCAGCATCGAGGCCGAATGGGCGAGCCGCTGGAACCGGCCGAAGGCGGTGTGGATGATGTTGGAGCGTTCCTCGTCCAGCGTCTGCGAGAAGAGGGTGCGGAAGATGATGTCGGCCGCGACATGGGTCATCATCGGGTCGATATCGACCGGCTTTGTCCGATCGGCAGCGTCGAGCCGGGCGAGCAGATCGTCGGCGGCGGCGACCATCAGCGGCATGGAGCGGTTGAGCGCGGTATGGGCGAAGGCGGGATTGACCATCGCCCGCTGGCTTTCCCAATCCTCGCCATTGGCGGAGAAGACCGAATTGCCGATCAGCGGATCGAGATTGCGGACCAGTTCGCTATGCTTGGGAAAGGCGGTGCCGCCCTTGAGGATCTTGTCCACCAGCGGCAGTTCATTGGCGATATACATGGTCTGACCCGGCATGCGGATCTCGCCCATCTTCATCGTGTAGCTTTTGTCGAACAGCACATGGATCCAGCTGTGCCAGCCGCGCAGGAAGCGCTTGATGAGGCCGCGTTTCGACTTGGGCGGCTCGGGATAGGGGGGCGTGAAGGGCGCGCTCATGGGATCGTCCGGAAGGCGGCGACCGCTTCGTCCACGGTGCGGCGGCCGGCGGTCAGGCTCACGAAATCCAGCGGCGACAGGCGGTCACCGACCCTGAGATAATCGAAATGCGCCTCATATTTGTTGGACCAGCCCCCGTGATAATTTTCGGCCAAGTAGAAGAGATGGAAACGCGGCGATAGCATGTCCACCCGGGCGGCAAATTGATCGGCGACAAGGCGCAGCGGATTGACGTTGTAATAGGCTGCGCCGTCGGGCGGCGAGCTGATGTCGACATAGCGGAAATGCTGGTCGGCGAGCGCTTTCAGGTCGGCATGATACCAGGTCGCGTCGCGGCGCAGGCCGATCACCGGCACCACCTGCCCCATGCCGACCATGACGAAATGATCGGGCAACGCGCCACCGCGCAGTGCGAGGATGCGGCGCAGCAGGCTCATGCCCAGGATCGTGCCGGCGCTGTGGGTGACGAGTTGGACCTCGTCCCAGTCGCCGTCCAGCTCCGCCGCGATGCGGGCGGCGAACTGGTCGAGCCGGGCATCGAGCTCATCGCCCGGCCCGTCTGCGGCGAGCGCGCCATGATAGGTCATGAAGCGCAGCAGCCAGGGCACGACCAGCTTGTCGAGGATGCGGCCGGAGAAGAAGGCGCTGAGGCCGATGCCGACCATCGCACTGGCCCAGAAGGGCAGCAGCAGCGACAGCAGCAGCGCGGGCACCAGCGCCAGCAGCAGCGGGATCAGCACGGCCAGGATCGGTGGATAGAGGATGGTGATGACCGGGCCGCGCCGCAATTTGCGCATCCGGCCGAACTGCATCCACCGGGCATGGCCGGCATAGGCGCGGGCGGCGCGCCAGGCGAGGGTGAAGGGATGGCGGATCCAGACCTTGCCGATCAGGTCTTCCCAGCGGAGATATTCATAGTCGGTCTCGACCCCGGCGGTGGCGTTGGAGACGGTCCAGAGCGCCGAGTTGGCGGGGCCGGCGCGGCGCGCGCTGACCGCCACCGCTTCGCCGGTCAGCGCGGTGTAGCGGGCCGCCTGATCGCGATAGAGCTGGTGATAGAAACGGACGCCGCGCGGATCAAAACCACCCAGGTAAAAGACTTTACGCTTGAATTTCTGCACTGCCCCGGTCCTAATCGGGACATGACCACGCCCGAACGCGACTACTGCTATTTCATAGACCATCGCAAATACAACCGGAATGTCGGCTGTCGGAAGCATGACAATATGTATGGCATCAATGGCGGCGGCAGCGAGCGCGACCGCTGGCGCGCCGACATGACATTCTACCGCCATATGAAGGCCAATGGTGATCCGATGGCGCTGCCCTCGCTGCTCGCCTGCCTGACCTTTGGCTGGTTCTGCTGGAATTATCATCCCGGCAAGGGGCTGTGGCGCGGACAATTGTTGCGCCGCTTCGCAAAGGCGCCCAAGTGAGCGGCATGAGCGATCCCAAGCATGTGAAGGTCGGCCCGGTCAGTTTCGGCAACGACCTGCCCTTCGTCCTGATTTCCGGCCCCTGCCAGATCGAAAGCCGCGACCATGCGCTGTTCATGGCCGATGCGCTGGCGAACGCGGCGGCAGATGCGGGCGTGCCCTTCATCTTCAAGAGCAGCTTCGACAAGGCCAACCGCACATCGGTATCGGGCAAGCGCGGCGTCGGCATCGACGCGGGGCTGGCGATCCTGGCCGAGGTGAAGGCGACTTTGGGCTGCCCGGTGCTGACCGACATTCATGGCCCCGAACAGGTGGAGGCGGCGGCGCAGGCGGTGGATATCATACAGATCCCGGCCTTTCTCTGTCGCCAGACCGACCTGCTGATCGCGGCAGGCAAGACCGGCGCGGTGATCAACGTCAAGAAGGGGCAGTTTCTGGCCCCATGGGACATGGCGGCAGTGGCGCAGAAGGTCGCGTCGACCGGCAATGAGCGCATATTGCTGACCGAGCGCGGCGCGAGCTTCGGCTATAATACGCTGGTCAGCGACATGCGCGCGCTGCCGGTGATGGCGGAAACCGGCTATCCGGTCGTGTTCGACGCCACCCATTCGGTGCAGCAGCCCGGCGGGCTGGGATCGGCCTCCGGTGGCCAGCGCGACTATGCGCCACTGCTGGCGCGCAGCGCGGTAGCGGCCGGCGTGGCGGCGATCTTCGCGGAGGCGCATGAAGACCCGGACAATGCGCCGTCGGACGGGCCGGTGATGCTGAAGCTCGACTGGGTCGGGCCGATGCTGAAGCAATTGAAGGCGATCGATAGGGTGGTGAAGGGGTAAGTTTCCCCCTTCACCCCGAAAACGCCTTACGGTCGGGCCTGGCCGCGACCGCGCACGATCCATTTATAGGTGGTGAGCCCTTCGAGCGCGACCGGGCCGCGGGCGTGGAGGCGGCCGGTCGAGATGCCGATTTCCGCACCGAGACCGAACTCGCCACCATCGGCGAACTGGGTCGAGGCGTTCCACATCACGATCGCGCTGTCGACGGCATTGAGGAAATGTTCGGCCACCGCCGCATCCTCGGTGATGATCGCGTCGGTATGATGGCTGGCATGCGCCGCGATATGGGCAATCGCCTCTTCCACGCCATCGACCAGCCGGATCGAGACGATGGCGTCGAGATATTCGGTATCCCAATCCTCGTCCGATGCGGCGACCACGCGATCGTCCATCGCCTGCACCGCATCATCGCCGCGCACTTCGCACTTGGCGTCGAGCAGCGCCTTCACCAGCGCGGGAGCATAGCCATAGGCGCGATCGATCAGCACCGTTTCGGTCGAACCGCAGACGCCGGTGCGGCGCAGCTTGGCATTGAGCACCAGACTTTCCGCCATGGCAGGATCGGCCGCGCCATCGACATAGCTGTGGTTGATGCCATCCAGATGGGCGAGGACGGGCACCCGCGCCTCTTCCTGCACCCGCGCGACCAGGCTCTTGCCGCCGCGGGGCACGATGAGGTCGACGAAATCCGACGCGCGCAGCAGCGCGCCGACCACGGCGCGATCGGTGGTGGGGATAAGCTGCACCGCTTCGGCTGGCAGGCCGGCGGCGGCGATCCCCTCCACCATGGCGGCGTGGATGGCGCGGTTGCTTTCCTTCGCCTCGCTGCCGCCGCGCAGGATCACGGCGTTACCGGCCCGCAGGCAGAGGGCGGCGGCGTCGGCGGTGACGTTGGGGCGGCTTTCGTAGATGATGCCGATGACGCCCAGCGGCACGCGCACGCGGCTGAGTTCCAGACCATTGGGGCGCACGGAGGAGTCGATCACGCTGCCAAGCGGATTGTCGAGGGTCGCGACCTGATCGACGCCGGCGGCCATGGCGGCAATCCGATCCTCGTCCAGCCGCAGCCGGTCGAGCATCGCGGCGGACAAGCCATTGTCGATGCCATTGTCCATGTCGCGCGCATTGGCGGCGAGGATGGCGGGCGCCTGGTCGCGTAGAGCCTGGGCCGCGCGACGCAGCGCGTCGACCTTTTGCGCGTCCCCGGCTGGCGCGAGCAGGGCGGCGGCGCGGCGCGCACGCGCGCCCATCTGCGCGATCAGCATTTCGGGGGTCTGCGTCAGGTCGTTCATCGGTAATCTCGCTTCAAATCCGGCAGCGGCTTAGCACGAAAATGTCGCGGGACGGAACCCTGACGAAGCGGGAAGATGGCAAGGAGCGATTGCCGGCGGCCGACCCATGGGTCGCATATGGATCGGCCGTCGGCCGGCAAGATGGTCCTGCCTTATCGATTCGCCTAGCCTTTTTGCGCGGCTGACGCATACCCCATTGGGGGTAAATTGCGTAATTTTCGCAATAAAATCCGTAACTCAGCTGCTCATCATCCCGACGATGCGGACCAGTTGCGATTCCCGGTTGCAGCCCGTCTTGTCATAGATGGAGCGCAACTGGGCCTTGAGCGTCTCGGCCGAGACGCCGCGCCGCGCGGCAATATCGGCACGGGTCATGCCAGCGGCCAGATGAATGGCGATATCCGCTTCAGCCGGAGTCAGGCGGAAGGTCCGCATCAGCAGGCGGACATGGCGTTCGGTCGGCGCGCCCACGCGGGCGACGATGATCGCATGCGGCGCAAAAGGTAGCGACCAGGGCCGGGACGGCAGCGGGAAAAATTCCAGCATGATGCCCACGCCCCCATCGGCGTCGGCCAGCGCAACCGGATCGGCCTCACGCGCGGGCGCGTCGACCACGGCCCGGACCGAACGCAGGATGGCGCGCGTCTCGTCGCTCCGTTCACTCTGCAACCAGCCATCACCGACCCGCAGCCGGCTGGTCGAGAGCAGGGCTTCGGCGCGCGGCGTCATGCCCCCTACCCGCCCCGTCGCGTCGAGCAGCCAGCAGGCGCGGTCCATGGTTTCGAACGTGCCAGCCAGCAGCGCGAATCCCTGATGCTCGATCGCGCGCTGCAACCGCACGGCGTTGCGGGCATGGCCAGCGACATGGGCGAACAGGTCGCGCTGGTCCTGATCGGTCCGGCCATCCTTGCGACCACGCAAGAGCGCCAGGCCGATCATCATGTCGGGACCAGCGAAAAGCCGGGTCTGGCAGCCGT
The DNA here is from genome assembly GCF_002708645.1 of Sphingobium sp. IP1. NCBI lineage: Bacteria > Pseudomonadati > Pseudomonadota > Alphaproteobacteria > Sphingomonadales > Sphingobiaceae > Sphingobium > Sphingobium sp. IP1. The sequence goes on along the minus strand of NZ_NOIW01000065.1, from coordinate 12,674 downwards.
CGAAAATATCATAATCGCTGCACAGATCGAGATAGTCGGCAGAACGCAGGCTCTGCCGGGCGATGTCATAATGGGCTTCGTGGACGATGTCGGGGCGCCCGGACAATTGATCGGCCGCGACGCGGAAATTGAGATCGGGCGCGGCCCCATCGATGGTTGCCGACTTGTCGACAATATCCGGCTCTACATCACTGATCCAGTTGAAGCCGGCAGCTCCATGGCCAAAGCCGATCAACTGACCATGGCGCGACCCCGTCGCCTGCGCCATCGCACGGATCGCCTGATCCCACAGATGCGGCTCCAGCGCGGCCGACAGAAAGAGGTCGGCCCACGGGTCGCTGCCTTCGGCGTAATAAGACGCCATATAACCCCCTTGTCCCCAGGCAATTGGTTGCCCAAGTCGATCGCGGAGTCAAACGCGCAGCAGGCCGAATTACGTAATTTCTGCCAGATATTGATACAGATCAGGAAAGATCAGGCCGCCTGGGCGAGCGCCTCGTCCTTGTCCGCGCGAAACAGGCGACAGGGCGGGATGTTGCGCCATTCCAGTTCGTCGCTGACCTGGCCAAACAGCGGGTCGATCAGGCGGCGGACATAGCGCGAATATTGGTAGATGATGAAGCTGCCGCCCGGCCGCAGCACGGCGCGCGTCTCTTCGCAGATGGTTTCGCCCACGCCCGCCGGCAGGGTGGAGAAGGGCAGGCCCGAAAGGACATAGTCGGCCTTCTGATAGCCCGCTTCCTTGACGAAGCGGCGCACGTCGGCGGCCGAGCCATGCACGACGCGCAGGCGCGGATCATCGATCGCATCCTCCAGATAGGCGACGAAATCGAGATTGAGGTCGATCGCCAGCAGGATCGCGTCGGGATGCATGCGATCGAGAATGGCCTGGGTGAAGGTGCCGACACCCGGACCATATTCGACGAACAGGCGGGTCCGTGCCCAGTCGACGCCGTCCAGCGAGCGCGCGACCAGTTGCGACGAGGAGGGGATGACCGAACCGATCATGCCGGGATGCTTCATGAACTGGCGGAAGAACATGGCCCACTGGCTGCGGAAGGAGCGGCTGCCACCGCGCGTCGAAATCCTGGTCTTCTTGTCTTTGAACGGTAGGGAGGCCATCAAAATCCGCCTGACTGACTAACAGAATCGGCCTCGCAAAATTGATGTCCGCTGGCAAGCGGCTTTGCGCGCCATGAGATAGAACGCGCGGCCAGGCGATGGGTTCACCCACCGTCGGCCGCGCGCTTATCCCAAATCCATCAGCGTTCGCGGGCGCGCAGCATGCCGGGCGCAATGAAGCCGATCGGATCGACCTGCATCGCGCTCTGCTTCAAGGTCGCCTGGATCTGCTCATATTCCCGCTCCATTTCCGGCGTGACCGAGGCGCGGGTTTCCTCCAGTGCCGCCTCGAAATGGGCCATGGTGACGGCTTCGACCCGCAGCGACTGGCGCAGCGCGATGAGGCCCGCCCGGCGGGACAGATCCTCCAGGTCCGCGCCGGTGAACCGCTCCGTCCGGGCCGCCAGCTGATCCAGATCGACGTCGGACGCCAGCGGCATCTTCTTGGTATGGATCGCCAGGATGCGCTTGCGTCCGGCCTGGTCAGGCACCGGCACATAGATGAGTTCGTCGAAGCGGCCAGGCCGCAGCAGCGCCGGATCGACCAGGGTCGGCCGGTTGGTGGCGCCGATGACGACCACCGACTGCAATTCCTCCAGCCCGTCCATTTCGGCGAGGATGGTGTTGACCACCCGCTCCGTCACCGCCGGCTCGCCCAGGCCACCGCCACGGGCGGGGACCAGGCTGTCCAGTTCGTCGATGAAGATGACGGTCGGCGCCACCTGACGCGCGCGGGCGAACAGGCGGGCGATCTGCTGCTCGCTCTCGCCATACCATTTGGACAGCAGGTCGCTCGACTTGGTGGCGATGAAATTGGCCTGCGCCTCACGCGCGACCGCCTTGGCCAGCAAGGTCTTGCCGGTGCCCGGCGGACCATAGAGGAGAAAGCCCTTGGCCGGGCGGATACCCAGGCGCCGGAAGGCGTCGGGATCCTTGAGCGGCAGTTCGACCCCTTCCTTGAGGCGCATCTGCGCATCGTCGAGGCCGCCAATGTCGGCCCAGCCGATATTGGGCGCCTGCACCATCACCTCGCGCATGGCCGAGGGCTGGACCCGCTTGATCGCCGAAAGGAAATCCTCCCGCGTGACGGACAGATCCTCCAGCACGTCGGGCGGGATCGTGCCTTCCTCCAGATTGAGGCGGGGCATCAGCCGGCGCACCGTCTCGATCGCGGCCTCGCGGGTCAGCGCGGCGAGATCGGCGCCGACAAAGCCATAGGTCATGCGCGCCAGTTCGGCGAGGTCGACCCGGTCGCCCAGCGGCATGCCGCGGGTGTGGATGCCCAATATCTCGCGCCGGCCGCGTTCGTCGGGGACGCCGACGACGATTTCGCGGTCGAACCGGCCGGGACGGCGCAGCGCCTCATCGATCGCCTCGGGCCGGTTGGTGGCGGCGATGACCACCAGATTGGTGCGTGGCTCCAGCCCGTCCATCAGGGTGAGAAGCTGGGCGACGAGGCGCTTTTCCGTCTCGCCGGTGACCTGGCCGCGCTTGGGCGCGATCGAGTCGATCTCGTCGATGAAGAGGATGGAGGGCGCCGCCTTGGCCGCTTCCTCGAAAATGTCGCGCAGCTTCTTTTCCGACTCGCCATAGGCCGACCCCATGATCTCAGGCCCGTTGATGAGGAAGAATTCGGCTTCCGATTCATTGGCGACGGCGCGGGCCAGCCGGGTCTTGCCGGTCCCCGGCGGGCCATGGAGCATCACCCCCTTGGGCGGATCGACGCCCAGCCGCTCGAACAATTCGGGGTAGCGCAGCGGCAGCTCGACCATCTCCCGCAGCTGGTCGATCGTTTCGGCCATGCCGCCGACATCATCATAGGTGACATCGGCGCGGCGGGATTCGCGCGGTTCCTCATATTCCGCGCGCAGCTCCACCTCGGTCTCGGCATCGATATGGACGATGCCCTTGGGCACGGTCGACACCACGATCAGGCGGATTTCCTGCAGCGCATAAGCCGGCGCCGCCAGCATCTGGCGCAGATGGGGTGGCATGTCGCCGGGCGGCACCTGTTGCTGGCCCGCGGTGGCGACGACATCGCCCGCGACAAGCGGCCGCTGAAAGAAAACGCGCTTCAGCGCATCGGGATTGCCCTGGAGCCGGAGATTATTTTGTGCAGGCGCGAACACGACGCGCTGGGCCGGACGCGGATCGATCTTGCGCAGCTGGACGAAGTCGCCCGAGCCGACGCCGGCATTGGCGCGCTGCAAACCATCGAGGCGCAGCACGTCCAGACCTTCATCTTCCTTATAGGGGCGCACCACCCGCGCCGGGGTCGATCGCTTGCCGACGATCTCGACAACATCGCCTTCGGCCAGTTGCAATTCGGCCATTACCGTCAGCGGAAGCCGCGCCAAACCGCGCCCGGCATCCTCCGGCCGCGCATTGGCGACCTGAATCCTGCGTCCGCTGCTGTCCTGATCGGCCATGGTCATCCCCGTCCTTTTGGTTGCGAAACGAAGATAGGTAACGCCGGGGGTGAGGGAAAGGGGCCGTGCTTCGTTATGCCCGGAACAAAAAAAGGGCCAGCGCAAGCGCCAGCCCGGAAAGTTTATAGGAGAGGATGCCTGAAAGGCCTTTCCTATGTGCGCTGCAGCAGGTAATTTTGCAAGTGCGAAAAGAATCGGGTGGTTGCAATTTTTGCATCTTGCCATTTGCCGCGTTTTCCTGCTCATTGCAGGTCAGGATGCTTGAACCGGGGAAGCGCGCCGTTCGATAATGACAGATGATGCGACGCAGCGGACCGGCTTATAGAATTTGACGATTATGCGCAGATTGCCGCCTCTTACGGCCCTGGAGGCCTTTGTTCAGGTTGCCCGCCTTGGCTCGGTCAAGGCGGCTGCCGAGGAACTCGCTTTGTCGACGCCGGCGCTGAGCCGCCGCGTCCAGGCGCTGGAGCGGTTCATCGGACGCCCGCTGTTCGACCGCAAGCATCAGGCGCTGGAGATCAATTCCGAAGGCCAGCGGCTGCTTGACGACATCGCCCCGGCGCTGGATTCGCTCAGCCAGGCCCTGGAGAATATCCAGAGCGGCGGCAACCAGTTGCGCCTGCGCCTGGCGGTGATGCCGCTGTTCGCGACGCAGCGCCTTTTCCCGCATCTGGGCCGGCTGCGCCAGCAGCACCCGCAGCTGCACATCGACATCGAGACGACGCCCCATGCGGTCGCGCGGCTGGGCGAAGGGCTGGACGCGGCGATCGTGCTGGCCAGCAAGGATATCGACCCGGCGCTCTATGCCTATGAGCTGGACCATGAGCAGGTCTATCTGATCGGCCGGCGCGAAATGGTGGAAGGCCCCAATGCGCTGGCGTCGCCCAGCGAACTGGCGCAACAGACGATCCTGCTGCATCGCGACATGGCCCTTTCCTTCGATGCGTGGAAGGACGTGGCGGGCATTCCCGACCTGCAGCCGCTGGCGATCGACAATTATGATTCCGGCCAGTTGATGCTGGAAGCCGCCGCCCAGGGACTGGGCGTGGCGGTCATGCATGCCAGCCATTTCGAACAGTCGGGTGATCCCCGGCTGATCCGGCTGTTCCCCAACATCCGCTGCGACAGCCCCTATCGCTATTATTTCGTCTGTCGCCCGCGCGCTTTGCAGACCCGGTCGGTGCGCATCTTCCGCGACTGGCTGGTGGCGGCAAATATCTGAACTTGCGTAGAAAATTTGTCACTGATTGAAGTTCCTGCGACTTTTGCCGAGCGCCCCCTTAACCTTGATCGGGCGCCTCCGTTATAAGCGGCATGACTGGGGCATCCACATCCACCGCCGGCTCGCACCACGGGCTGACCGACCGCCTTTCCCGCTGGGCCCGTGGCCTGTCCGGCAAGCCGGACGAACCGCAGGTGGAGAGTGAGCCGCGCGCGCGCGCCGGCAGCGCGGCCAGCCGCGAGATTAATCGCCGTCGTCGCCTCTATGAGGAGATTGGCGAATTTCTGTTCGCCCATGATCTGGACCTGACGCCGCTCAATTTCGGCGTTGCGCTCGACTATCTGACCGGCGCCAGCATCGGCGTAGAAAAGGCGGTTCAGGCAGTGCTGATGGAGCGCGGCAAGATCAGCAACGCCTGGATGGAATCGCTGGCCGCCAGCCAGCGCGCGGACGAGGTGACGCCCGACGCGCTCGCCTCCATGCTCGACAAGGTCGAGGAAAATCTGGACGAATTCACCGGACTGATGACCGAATCCCGCAATTCGGCCAAGGATTATGGCGCGGCATTGCAGGAACAGGCCAAGGGCCTGGCCGCCGGTGCCGACAATGAGCCGATCCTGGCGCGGCTGGTCAGCCTGACCCGGTCGATGGTGGAAAAGACCCGCCAGGTCGAAACCCAGCTGCGCGAGAACCAGAAGCAGACCCAGGCGCTGAAATCGAGCCTGGAGACAGCCCGTCGCGCCGCCGAGCATGACCATCTGACCGGCCTGCCCAATCGCCGCGCCTTCGAAGGCGTGCTGCGCGAGGAACTGAAGCTGGCGAAGGAAGGCGACGAGCAATTGTCGGTCGCCTTCTGCGACATCGACCATTTCAAGCTGGTCAACGACACCCATGGCCATGAGACCGGCGACCGGGTGCTGAAATTCGTCGCCGGGCTGCTGGCCAAGGCGTCCGATGACCGCTGCCATGTCGCCCGCCATGGCGGCGAGGAGTTCGTCATGCTGTTTCGCGGTAAGACGGCGGCCGAAACCTGCGAGGCGGTCGATGCGGTGCGCGAGGATCTGGCCAATCGCAGCCTGGTCAACCGCACCAATGGCGAGCGGATGGAGCGGGTGAGCTTTTCCGCCGGCGTCGCCAATGTCCTGGCCTATGACGACCCGCGCGCGGCGCTGAAGGCCGCCGACCGGGCGCTCTACCTGGCCAAGGAACATGGCCGCAACCGGGTCTATCTGGCGGCCGAGGCGGACTAGGCCGCCCCGTGACCGTCAGAAATCCGGCTTTTCATAATGGGTCGGCGGGGTGATGACTTCCATCCGTTCGGACAAGAGCGGGCGGAAGGAGGGGCGTGACTTGAAGCCGGCATACCAGCGCTTGACCGGTTCATGCCCGGCCCAGTCGATGCCGCCCAGATAATCCGCCACCGACAGATGCGCTGCCGCCGCGATATCGGCGAGGCTGAGCGTGCCGCCGGCCATCCAGCTGCGATGGTCGAGCAGATAATCCATATAGTCCATATGGACGTTGGCGCGGCGCATCGCTTCGCGCAGGACGCGGGCGTCGGGCGAGACACGCTCGATCAGGCGCTTCTTCATCCGCTCATGCAGCAGCGGGCCGACGACATCGCCGTAGAAATTCTGGTCGAAGAAGGCGGTCAGGCGACGCACTTCCGCGCGCCCGGCAGCCGTGCCCGAGATGAGCGGAAATTTTTCGACCGTTTCCTCGAAATATTCGCAGATCGCCTGGCTGTCGATCAGGGTGACGCCCTTTTCCTGATCGACGACCACGGGGGTGGTGCCGGCCGGATTGAGATCCAGAAACTCGTCGCGCATTTCCCAGGGAGATTCGCGCACCAGATCATAGCCGATGCCTTTCTCGCCAAGCAGCAGACGGACCTTGCGGGAGAAGGGACAGAGCGGGAATTGGAAAAGTTGCCACATATGATCTTCTGTTAGGCCGGGGCCGCGCGCCGGGAAAGGCGCAAAAACACAGAAACGCGGCGAAACGCGCATCGCCCCTTTAAGTCGTGCTGCGCGCCTCCTACAACCTGCTGCAAGCGCATGGAATTTAGCGCACAGGAAAGGATAGCTGGATGTCTGACGATTTCTTCCCGGTTCCCTCCCAATGGGCCGCCCAGGCCCTGTTGGACCGGGAAGGCCGCGCGGCCGATTATGCACGCTCGATCGAGGATGCCGACGCCTATTGGCTGGAGCGGGCGCAGCGGCTGGACTGGATCACGCCGCCGACCAAGGCCGATGAAAGCAGCTTCCATGAGGCGGATTTCGGCGTCAAATGGTTCGCCGACGGCGAACTGAACGTCAGCGCCAACTGCATCGACCGGCATCTGGCCGAGCGGGGCGACCAGATTGCCATCATCTGGGAACCCGACAGCCCGGACGCCGACGTGCGCCGCTACACCTACAAGCAGGTGCATGAGGAAGTCTGCCGCCTCGCCAATGTGCTGAAGGACGCAGGCGCGCGGAAGGGCGACCGCATCACCGTCTATATGCCGATGATCCCCGAGGCGGCCTTTGCCCTGCTCGCCTGCGCGCGGATCGGCGCGATCCACAGCGTCGTGTTCGGCGGCTTTTCGCCCGAAGCGCTGGCCGGACGTCTGGTCGATTGCGATTCGACCATCGTCATCACCGCCGACGAAGGGCGCCGGGCCGGCAAGACCGTGCCGCTGAAGGCCAATGTCGACGCCGCGCTGGCCGAGGCACCCTGCGTCAACAAGGTGGTTGTCGTGCAGGCGACCGGTGGCGCGATACAGATGCGGGAGGGGCGCGACATCTGGCTGCATGAGGCCGCGGCGCAGGTATCGGCCGACTGCCCGCCCGAACCGATGCATGCGGAAGACCCGCTGTTCATCCTCTACACCTCCGGCTCGACCGGCAAGCCCAAGGGCGTACTGCATACCAGCGGCGGCTATCTGCTGTGGGCCAGCCTGACGCATGAACTGTGCTTCGACTATCGGCCCGGCGACATCTGGTGGTGCGCCGCCGACATCGGCTGGGTCACGGGCCACAGCTATATCGTCTACGGTCCGCTGGCGAACGGCGCGACGACCCTGATGTATGAGGGCGTGCCCAACTGGCCGACCCCGGCGCGCATCTGGGAAGTGGTCGACAAGCATCAGGTCCACACCATCTTCACCGCCCCCACGGCGCTGCGCGCGCTGATGAAGGAGGGTGACGATTATGTGCATTCGACCAGCCGCGCCTCGCTGCGCGTGCTGGGCACGGTCGGCGAACCGATCAATCCCGAAGCCTGGCGCTGGTATCATAGCGTCATCGGCGAAGGCCGCTGCCCGATCATCGACACCTGGTGGCAGACCGAGACCGGCGGCGCGATGATCGCGCCGATGCCGGGCGCCACCGACCTGAAACCCGGCAGCGCGACCCTGCCGATGCCCGGCGTCATTCCCCAGATATTGGATGGCGACGGCGCGGTGCAGGAGGGCGCGACCGAGGGCAATCTGGTGATCGCGGGCAGCTGGCCGGGCCAGATGCGCACGGTGTGGGGCGACCATGACCGCTTCTTCCAGACCTATTTCACCACCTTCCCCGGCAAATATACCACCGGCGACGGTGCCCGGCGCGACGCCGACGGCTATTACTGGATCACCGGCCGGGTCGACGACGTCATCAACGTGTCGGGCCACCGCATGGGCACGGCCGAGGTCGAGAGCGCGCTGGTGCTGCACGAAAGCGTCGCCGAGGCGGCGGTGGTCGGCTTCCCGCACGACATCAAGGGCCAGGGCATCTATGCCTATGTCACGCTGAACGCGAACGAGGAACCGAGCGACGATTTGCGCAAGGATCTGGTGAAATGGGTGCGGACCGAGATCGGCCCGATCGCCACGCCCGACGCGATCCAGTTCGCGCCCGGCCTGCCCAAGACGCGTTCGGGCAAGATCATGCGCCGTATCCTGCGCAAGATCGCCGAGGGCGAAGTGTCCGCGCAGGCGCTGGGGGACGTTAGTACACTTGCCGATCCGTCGGTTGTGGATAATTTGGTCGCCAATCGTCAGGGATAAAAGACACGCCGGATAAGGAACTTATCGCCGCCGTGCGTATCCTTTCGACATAGCTGGGCCGTGCGGGCGGGGTAGCGCGCGCAGGGCCCAGGCGAGACTTCCGTAAAAGGAGCAGCCCATGGCCCGTTACACGTCCGTCGCCCGCCTGTTGCACTGGATCATCGCGATCCTGATCCTGGTCAATCTGTGGCTGGGCTTTGCCCATGACAGCCTGCCCAGGGACTGGAAGGTGATGCCGGTCCACAAGTCGATCGGCCTCACTGTGCTGGCGCTGACGATCCTGCGCATCGTCTGGCGGCTGGGGCACAAGCCGCCGGCGCTGCCGGCCGCGATGCCCGGCTGGGAGAAGCTGGCCGCCAACCTGACCCATATCGCCTTCTATGCCTTCATGCTGATCGTGCCGCTGTCCGGCTGGATCATGTCGTCGGCGGGCGAGCGGCCCCTGAACTGGTTCTTCCTGTTCGACGTGCCGAAATTCGGCGTGGCCAAGGGCGATGCGATCGTCGGCATCTCGCACGAGGCGCATGAGCTGATCCCCTGGCTGTGGAGCGCGCTCATCATCGTCCACATATTGGCGGCGCTGCGCCATCATTTCATGCTGAAGGACGGGGTGCTGCGGCGGATGCTGTGATCTCCCTCTAACGTCATGCTGAACTTGTTTCAGCATCCATCAGGCCCGACAGGCGGTTGGCCTGCTGGGAGAAATGGACCCTGAAACAAGTTCAGGGTGACGATGATGGTTAAGCGACTATAGCTCGCCTGCCCCTACACCATCTCGCCGGCGAGCAGGCGCGGGAGGGCGCCGGACTGGCCGCGGGCTTCGGCCATGAAGCGGTTCTTGAGCAGACTGGTGCGCTGCACGGCGGCAAGGCCGGCGCGGCGGACCAGCGAGGGCAACTTGCCGGGAATGTCGAACAGGCGAACCAGGCCATCCATCGCGACGCTGGTCATCATCGTGTCGAGCCCGCGCCAGCGCTGGTAGCGGGCGAGCAGTTGCGCATCGCCCGGATCGAGGCCAAGGCGCATGCCTTCGACCAATACCTCGACCAGCGCCGCCACGTCGCGGAAGCCGAGATTGAGGCCCTGACCGGCAATCGGGTGGATGGCATGGGCGCTGTCGCCGACCAGCGCGAGGCGGGTGTCGGTGATGCGCGCGGCATGGTGGAAGCCGAGCGGATAGGAGGAGCGCGGGCCGGCCAGGCTGATCTCGCCCAGGAAGCCGCCGATGCGCTTCTGCATTTCGGCGAGCCAGGCGCGTTCCGACAGCTTGAGCATCGCCGGCGCCTGATCGGTGGGCACGGTCCAGACCACGGCGGACCGGGTGCCCGGCAGCATCGGCAGCAGCGCGAGCGGACCGCCGACATAGAAGATTTCATAGGCGGTGTTGGCGTGCGGCACTTCATGGTCGATCGCGGTGACCATGGCGGTGTGCTTATATTGCCAGCGGGTGGTGTTGATGCCCGCCGCCTCGCGCGTGGGGCTGTTGCGCCCTTCCGCCGCGACCAGCAATGCGCCGTGGATCGTCGCGCCGTTCTGGAGCGTCAGGGTGACGCCGTCGGCATTACGATCGACATGGACGGCGCGGTCGGGCTGGAAGAGAGTGAGATTTTCAGCCTCGGCGGCGGTCTGCGCCAGCGCGATGCGCAGGTCGCGATTGGGGAACATCGTCCCCATCACGCCATCATCGGCGTCCGGCACGAAATCGAGCGCGCCCGGCTCCAGCCCGTCGCTGACCCAGATGCGATCGATCGGGCAGCCCTTGCCCTCCAGATGCGCGCCCACGCCGATCGCCTGGAGCATGGCGAAGCTGGTCGAACTGATCGCCGAGACGCGGCCGTCGAAACCGGCGGCCGTGGCCTGCACGGGGTCGGCCGGATCGATCACGGCGCATTGCACGCCATGGCGCGAAAGAGCGATGCCCAGGGTGAGGCCAACCAGGCCCCCGCCAAGAATGACGACGTCGAAGCGTTGCATGGCGACCTGTCTAGGCGCTTGAAGGCGCTTTGAAAAGCATCGCCCCCGCTTTCGGGGTGAAAGCGGGGGCGACATTTTGTCTCAGGTGAGCGGCTCTAAATCAAAGCGTGCGGACCCAGCCGGCTGGATCGGCCACGCTACCGCGCTGAATGCCGGTCAGTTCGGCGCGCAGGCTTTCGGTGACCAGGCCGCCATCGCCATTGCCGACGGTGAAATCGCCGTCGGTGCTCTTGACCGTGCCGATCGCCGTGACGACGGCGGCGGTGCCGCAGGCGAACGCCTCGCGCAGCTTGCCGCTGGCGGCGTCGGCGCGCCACTGGGCGAAGCTGTAGGGCTCCTCGCGCACCTCATGCCCCTTGGCGCGGGCGAGGCTGATGATCGAGTTGCGGGTGATGCCGGGCAGGATGGTGCCGGTCAGCGGCGGGGTGACGATCGAGCCGTCATCCATCACGAAGAAGACGTTCATGCCGCCCAGTTCCTCGACCCACTTGTTCTCGGCGGCGTCGAGGAAGACGACCTGGTCGCAACCATGCTTGATCGCTTCCTTCTGCGCGACCAGCGACGCGGCATAATTGCCGCCACACTTGGCCGCACCGGTACCGCCCCGCGCGGCGCGGGTATAATGTTCCGACACCCACAGGGTCACGGCCTTCTTGCCGCCCTTGAAATAGGCGCCGGCGGGCGAGGCGATGACGCAGAAAATATATTCGTTCGACGGACGCACGCCCAGGAAGGCTTCGCTGGCGAACAGGAAGGGGCGCAGATAGAGGCTGCCCTCACCCGAGGGGATCCAGTCCGCGTCGATCTTCACCAGCTGCTCGACCGCTTCGAGGAACATGTCTTCCGGGATCGCCGGCATAGCCATGCGTTCGGCGGACTCGGCGAAGCGACGGGCATTTTCCTCCGGCCGGAACATGGCAACGCTGCCGTCGGCCAGGCGATAGGCCTTCATGCCCTCGAAGATTTCCTGGGCATAATGGAGCACGGCGCAGGCCGGATCGAGCTGGAACGGCTCGCGCGGGCCGACGGCGTGGCTGTGCCAGCCCTGCCCCTCGGTATAGCGGATGGTGACCATATGGTCGGTGAAGAGCCGGCCGAAGCCCGGATCCTCCAGAAGTACCGCGCGCGCGTCCGCCGCCACAGCCTTGCTGCTGGGGGTAACGGTAAAGCGCGACTTCTGTTCGACGTCCATGGTGAGTCTCCTTATGCGTTGGACGGGGGCGCCTATGTCACATCCGGCCCCGCGAAACAATTGGTCATATATACTGACCAATTTTGGAATAAAGAGCCAAGGCGCCGTCGCTGGCCTCTTCCCGTCCCAGCGCGCGCCCTGTATCGCATGCGCCATGCACTTCTTTTCGGACAATGCCACCCCGATCTGCCCCCAGGTGATGGCCGCCATCGCCGGCGCGGACCATGCCGACCATGGCTATGACGGCGACGCGTGGAGCGCGCGGCTGGATGGCGCCTTTTCCGACCTGTTCGAGACGCCGGTAAAGGCGCAATGGATCGCTACCGGCACGGCGGCGAACAGCATCGCGCTCGCCTGCCTGTGCCCGCCCTATGGCGGGGTGATCTGCCATGAGGAAGCGCATATCGTCGTCGACGAATGCGGCGCGCCGGGCTTCTACACCCATGGCGCCAGCCTGTTGGCGCTGCCCGGCGTCGGCGCCAAGCTGTTGCCCGATGTCGTGGAGGCGAGGCTCAAGGCGATCCGCCCCGACGTGCATCAGGTGCCGGCACGGGCGATCAGCATCACCAATGCGACCGAATATGGCATGGTCTATACGCCGGACGAGGTCGCGGCGCTGGGCGAGATCGCCAAGGCCCATGGACTGGGCTTCCATATGGACGGCGCCCGTTTCGCCAATGCGGTGGCGCATCTGGGCTGCGC
>NZ_NOIW01000064.1:0-34052 GCF_002708645.1 Sphingobium sp. IP1 | reverse complement strand
GGCTGGGTGGCCATGCTATGCTCTCCTGCAAAGAAGAAGCTACGCGCGGGCAAGGACGCCGGTTCCACCAATGCATCCATATCCCTTGCTCTCGCCAATGCTTTTCTCTATGCCGCGCCGACCGGCGACCGATGCGGGCGTGGCGAAACTGGTAGACGCGCCAGATTTAGGTTCTGGTATCGCAAGATGTGGGGGTTCGAGTCCCTTCGCCCGCACCAGTGTCAGGCTTGGCTTGATCCGGCGCCAACGAGATTCAGCTAAGAAAGCGTTTGAGAGAAGAGATGCAGACTGTCGAGACGTTGAACGAGGGCCTGAAGCGCGCCTACACCGTGACCATCACGTCGAAGGATATCGACGCCCGCGTTGAGAAGGAAGTGCTGGCGATTGCGCCGCAGGTGCGCATGCCCGGCTTCCGCCCCGGCAAGGTGCCGGCGAACCTCGTCAAGAAGATGCATGGTGAAAGCCTGCAGCGTGACGCGCTCAACAATTCCATCCAGGAAAGCGTTCAGAAGCTGATCGCCGACCAGAAGCTGCGTCCCGCGATGCAGCCTTCGGTCGAGCTGGACGAAAGCTTCGAGTTCGGCAAGGACGCGCAGGTCAAGGTGGAACTGGAAGTTCTGCCCGTGATCGAAGCCCCGAGCATCGACGGTCTGAAGCTGGAGCGCCTGACTGCCGAAGTCAGCGACGCGCAGGTCGAGGAACAGGCCGGCCGCATCGCGACCCAGCAGGGCGCGCTTGAAGAATATGCCGCCAGCCACAAGGCGAAGGACGGCGACACGCTGGTCATCGACTTCGTCGGCAAGGTCGACGGTGAAGCGTTCGAAGGCGGTTCGGCCGAAGGCGTGAAGCTGAAGATTGGCTCGGGCCAGTTCATCCCCGGCTTCGAAGAGCAGCTCGGCGGCGTGAAGAAGGGCGAAGAAAAGACCATCGAAGTCACCTTCCCCGAAGATTATGGCGCCGCGCACCTCGCCGGCAAGGCCGCGACCTTCGACGTGACCGTGCAGTCGGTGCTGAACGCCGACAAGCCCAAGCTCGATGACGATTTCGCCAAGTCGCTGGGCCTGGAAGGTCTCGACCAGCTCAAGGATCTGCTCAAGGGCCAGATCGAGCAGGAGCATAACGGCCTGACCCGCACCTACATGAAGCGCAAGCTGCTCGACCAGCTCGCCGCTTCGCACGACTTCGACGTTCCGCCGAGCATGGTGGAAGCCGAATTCAACCAGATCTGGCAGCAGCTTCAGCATGAAGCCAGCCATGAAGCCGATCCGGAAGCGGCTCTGGCCGAAATGGAAGCCGAGAAGGAAGATTATCGCGGCATCGCCGTGCGCCGCGTGCGCCTGGGCCTGCTGCTGTCGGAAATCGGCCAGGCCAACAATGTCGTCGTTTCGGACAATGAAATGAACCGTCTCATCATGCAGGCTGCCCAGCAGTACAGCCCGCAGGACCGTGAGCGTTTCGTGCAGTATGTCCGCCAGGATCCGATGGCCGCCGCCCAGCTGCGCGCGCCGCTCTATGAGGACAAGGTCGTCGACTTCCTGTTCGAAAAGGCGGAAGTCAGCGACCGCGCTGTCAGCCGTGAGGAACTGGAAGCTGCGATCGAAGCCGAAGATGGCGATCTGAAGCCTCACGTCCACGGTCCGGGCTGCGGCCATGACCACGATCATGACGACAAGCCCAAGGCGAAGAAGGCCGCTGCCAAGAAGAAGGCCGAGCCCGCCGAGGCCGAGGCCGTAGCCGAGGAAGCGCCCGCCAAGAAGGCTCCGGCCAAGAAGGCTGCCGCCAAGAAGGACGACGCCCCGGCTGAGGAAGCTGCCGCCGAGGAAAAGCCCAAGGCGAAGAAGGCTCCCGCCAAGAAGGCCGCTGCCAAGGCTGAATAAGCCTTTCCAGCCAGCAAATCGGAACGCCCGTTCTTCCCGACAGGGAAGGGCGGGCGTTTTGCATGGTGTCTCGGGTGGCGATCAGCCCTCGGCGCGAACGCCGGGATGATACGCGCTTTTCCTGATCTTTATTTTTGCGCTGCAATATATTCTGATGAAGGCCCGAAACTTGGGATCAGGCGATGAACTGATCGCGGAGGGCTTATGCAAGTCGTCAAGGGCGGTTCTGGTCGGGGTCTTGGGCAGTTGCTGATGAACAGGTGGCTCCTGGTGGGCGTCTGCCTGCTCCTGTTCCTCGCCTTCTTCCTCCTGCGCTTTCCCGGTGAGCCCAACAGCGACAGCAACAGCCAATATCATCAGATCGTCACTGGCCAGTTCAACGATTGGCATCCGCCGCTGATGGCGCGGATCTGGGAAGGGCTGACCCTGTTCGGCGCGGGCACCGGGCCGATCTTCGCCTTCGACACCATTTTCTACGGCTGCGGCGTTGCGCTGCTGGCCAGCCTGCCGGCGCGGCGCGGCCGGTGGCTCTGCGCCTATTGCATGATCTTCCTCGCGGCCCAGCCGATGCTGCTGATGATGAGCGTCAACATCGCCAAGGACATCATGATGGCGGTGATGTTGCTGCTGGCCGTGGCGATCATCGGGGCGGTGCAGGAAGGGCTTGTCGCCGCGCGGCCGGCCCGGACGCTGTGCTGGGCGCTGGCGCTGCTGATCGTCGTCATGGCGGCGCTGGTCCGCAGCAATGCCGTGTTCCTGGTTGCGCCGATGCTGATCTTTGCCGGCCGGCCGGCGCTGATGGCACGGCCGGTGCTGATGCTGGCGCTGTCCGCGGTCGGCGGAGTGTTGCTGGTCCCGGCCAGCAATATCGTCAATCATCGCATCCTTGGTGCATCGGATGCCGGGGCGATCCGGTCGCTGCAGATATTCGACATCGCCGGCATCATGGTGCGGGGCGGGGATGATGTCCTGGCCGATCTGCCCGGCGCGCAGGCGCTGACTCAGGATGTCCATCGCTGCTACAGCCCGATCATGTGGGACACGCTGGCCTATGCCCACTGGAACTGCCATGTGCTCAAGAATGTCGAGCAGGCGATCCGGGATAGCGGGGGCGCATCGCTGTCGTCACGCTGGACTGGCGCGATCCGGCATCATCCGCTGGCCTATCTGCAACATCGCCTGACCCATTATAATTCGACCCTCTATTTCTGGGTGCCGGTCCATCATACCGAAGCTGTGCGCAAGCTGAACACCGCCGGCAACCGCGGCGGGTCGTTCAAGAACCGGCTGCTGGACCAGGTCCGTTATTCGCCGCTGACCTCGCCCGTGATGATGGTCGCGATCGCGCTGGTGCTGCTGCCCTGGATCATCGCTGCACTGCGCGTCTCGCGCGATGCGCTGCTGCGTGTCTGCGCGATATTGATATGGCTTGCCTTGATATATACAGGCACCTTCCTGCTTGTCGGGGTGGCGACCGATCAGCGCTATTTCTTCTTTACGACATTGGCGGTTTGTCTGGCCCTGCCGCTCGCATTGTCCGATGCGACGATAAGGGCCATGATGCGGCGACATTCGGCATTGGCGGTTGCAACGGTGGGTGTGCCGGCAGCCATATTGGCGCTGACCGTCGTTGCGCGATACATGTTGCCGCCGCCGGTCTGACGGGCGGCGGCCATATTTGGTCAGCATAGGTTGGGGCAATTTATGGATATGGACAATCTTTCGAACCTTGGCGTGGGCCACCCCCGCGTCGCCGTTATCCTGCCCTGCTATAATGAGGCCGGGGCGATCGTGCAGACGGTGGAGGATTTCCGCCGCGCGCTGCCCCATGCCGAAATCTATGTCTTCGACAATAACAGCAGCGATGGCAGCCGCGAACTGGCGGCCGGTGCGGGGGCGATCGTTCGCCGCGTGGCCCAGCAGGGCAAGGGCCATGTCGTGCGCCGCATGTTCGCCGATGTCGATGCCGATATCTACATCATGGCCGATGGCGACGCGACCTATGAAGCGGCCGCCGCGCCGCAGATGATCGCCGCCATGCTGCAGGATAATCTCGACATGGTGGTGGGCTGTCGCCGCGATCAGGTGGAGGCAGCCTATCGGCGTGGCCATCGCTTCGGCAACTGGGCGCTCACCAGCCTGCTCAAGCAGCTGTTCGGCCGCAGCTTCACCGATATCCTGTCGGGCTACCGCGTCTTCTCGCGCCGTTTCGTCAAGAGCTTCCCGGTGCTGTCCGCCGGCTTCGAGATCGAGACCGAGATCAGCGTCCATGCCCTCGAACTGGCGATGCCGGTGTCCGAAGTGATGACCGCCTATGGCGCGCGCCCGGAAGGATCGGTCAGCAAGCTGTCCACCTATCGCGACGGCTGGCGCATCCTGCGCACGATCATCACCCTCTATCGCATCGAGCGGCCGATCCTCTTCTTCGGCATCATCGCGGCCTTCCTGGCAGCGCTGGGCCTTGGCCTCGCGGCTCCGCTGATCGTCACCTATGCCCAGACCGGGCTGGTGCCCCGCTTCCCGACCGCGATCCTGGTCACCGGCCTCATGATCCTGGCGACCCTGAGCGGCATGTGCGGCCTCATCCTCGACACGGTGGTGCGTGGCCGCCGCGAAGTGCGGCGGCTCGCCTATCTCGCCTTCCGCGCGCCCAGCGACTACGCCTTGAAGGACTGAACCCGGCGACGCAGCCGCATCGCCAGGATCAGCAGGGTGACGCCGGTCACCAGCGCATAGAAGCCGATCCCCCAGCCCAGCATGGCCACCGACACATGCGGGTTGGCAAGGGCCAAATAGAGGACGAACAGCCCCAGCAGCAGCGAGAGCAGCCCGCTCAACGCCAGCAGCCATTCGCCCTCTATCTCCTTGCGCAGCCGGATCGCGGCGATGATTTCGAGCCCGCCGGCGATGATCGCCCAGCCCGCGATCAGGAACACGGTCAGCAGCGCATAGGTGATCGTCATCGCGATCGGGGTGACGATGAAGATGATGCCGACGGCAATGCCCAGCAGCCCGCGCAGCAGCATCGCGCCCCAGTGGCGGCCATGGCCCATCCGGCGAAAGGCACTGATCGCCGAGAATATGCCGTCGACCAGCGCATAGACCGCGAAGATCAGCGTCAGCGCGAACAGCGCGCTGAACGGGTAGGCCAGGGCGATGATGCCCAGGATGATCGAGACCACGCCACGCAGCGCCAGCGCCTTCCAACCGAAGGAGAAGGCGGCGATCAGCCCCGGTCCGGCCCGGCCGTCATGGGGCGGAATATCGGAATGCACGTCGGAAACCATCGGCTTGTTCCCCCTGTCGCGATTTGAAACGATTGTGGAACGGTAGGGGTGACACATGGTTCCCCCTTGAACCAGTCGGGTTTTGTGCCGATGTAGGGGGTCGGGCAAAAGCACCTGACTGAAAGAGCACAATGACCAACATCATGCATGATCCCATGGCCGCGCTGGTTCCCATCGTCATCGAGCAATCGAACCGTGGCGAGCGCAGCTTCGATATTTACTCGCGTCTTCTGCGCGAGCGGATCATCTTCGTGACCGGCCAGGTCGAGGACCATATGGCCTCGCTGATCGTCGCCCAGCTTCTGTTCCTCGAATCGGAAAATCCGAAGAAGGACATCTGGATGTACATCAACTCGCCGGGCGGCGTCGTCACGGCGGGCATGGCGATACACGACACGATGAAATATATCCGTCCCCAGGTCGGCACCGTCTGCATCGGCCAGGCCGCCTCGATGGGCAGCTTCCTGCTGGCCGCCGGCGAGCCGGGCAAGCGCATCGCGCTCAGCAACGCCCGCATCATGGTCCACCAGCCGTCGGGCGGCGCCCAGGGCATGGCGTCCGATATCGAGATCCAGGCCAAGGAAATCCTTCGGATTCGCCGCCGCCTCAACGATCTCTACGTGAAATATACCGGCCAGTCGCTGGAAGCGGTGGAACGGGCGATGGACCGCGACACCTTCCTGGAGGCTGACGAAGCCAAGGCGTTCGGTCTGGTCGACGAAGTGTTCGATCGCCGCCCGGCCGCTGCGGAATCCGCAGAAGCCTAAAGGCGATCTTTACCGGGGCGCGGTACATCACCTCTTGTGAAACCGCCGTGCCCCGGTCTAGGATGGCCTTTGGACCAGAATATCCCCGGCCAGATCCGGCATGGTGCCGACGGCGGGGAGGAAAGATTGGCGAATGACTAAGCTTACGGGCTCCGATTCAAAAAGCACGCTTTACTGCTCCTTCTGCGGCAAGTCGCAGCATGAGGTGCGCAAGCTGATCGCGGGGCCGACCGTCTTCATCTGCGATGAATGCGTGGAACTGTGCAACGACATCATTCGCGAGGAGACCAAGGGCGGTCTCGTCGGCAAGAAGGATGGCGGCGTGCCGACCCCGCAGGAAATCTGCGATGTGCTCGACGATTATGTGATCGGTCAGAAGCGCGCCAAGCGCGTCCTGTCGGTCGCGGTCCACAATCATTACAAGCGCCTCAACCACGGCTCCAAGCCGGGCGAGGTGGAACTGGCCAAGTCGAACATCCTGCTTGTCGGCCCGACCGGCTGCGGTAAGACGCTGCTGGCGCAGACGCTGGCCAAGACCTTCGACGTGCCCTTCACCATGGCGGATGCCACCACGCTGACCGAAGCCGGCTATGTCGGCGAGGACGTGGAGAACATCATCCTCAAGCTGCTCCAGGCGTCCGACTATAATGTCGAGAAGGCGCAGCGCGGCATCGTCTATATCGACGAGATCGACAAGATCAGCCGCAAGGCCGAAAACCCGTCGATCACGCGCGACGTGTCGGGTGAGGGCGTGCAGCAGGCGTTGCTCAAGCTGATGGAAGGCACGACCGCCTCGGTTCCGCCGCAGGGTGGTCGCAAGCATCCGCAGCAGGAATTCCTGCAGGTCGACACGACCAACATCCTGTTCATCTGCGGCGGCGCGTTCGCGGGCCTGGAAAAGATCATCGGCGACCGTCTGGAAGCCAAGTCGATCGGCTTCGGCGCCCATGTCGCCGCGCCCGAAGAGCGCAAGACCGGCGAACTGCTGCGTCAGAGCGAGCCGGAAGATCTGCTGAAATTCGGCCTGATCCCCGAATTCGTCGGCCGTCTGCCGGTGATCGCGACGCTGGAGGATCTGGACGTGACCGCACTGGTCAAGATCCTGGTCGAGCCCAAGAACGCGCTGGTCAAGCAATATGGCAAGCTGTTCGACATGGAGAATGTCGAGCTGAGCTTCACCGACGATGCGCTGACCGCGATCGCGAAGAAGGCAATCGAGCGCAAGACCGGCGCTCGCGGCCTGCGTTCGATCCTGGAAGCGATCCTGCTCGATACCATGTTCGACCTGCCCTCGATGGAGGGTGTGGGTGAAGTGGTGGTCGACAAGGATGTCGTCGCCGGGACCAAGGAACCGATTCGCGTGTTCAGCGAGAAGGACAAGCGCGCGGAAGACGCCGCCTAGTTCATTAGCCGTTCAGGCTGGAACAAAAGGGGCCGGTGGACCATCCATCGGCCCCTTTTTCGTGCAAGTCTTTCGCACTGCACAAAATTTCCTGCGCCGTTGCATAATTGCACCAGTGTTCGTGTGGTGTAAAATTTCGACATATTATGCAATAAAATCAATGTGATAGTTTGAGGTTTCGGCCTGTTTTTCAGTGCCTTGTCCAGATGCCCGTCCAATTGTGACAGTCCCGCACCTGCATTGTAACATAATTGCAATCATAGCATCACAGGGGCGTCGCCAGTGGCCGCCAGATGCGGCGCCGGCTCGAAGAGCAAAATGGTTATGGCGCCGTGGGGCGCACTCTTGAAAAAGGGACAAGGGTCAATGAAGCAGTTTCTCAAGTGCAGCGCCGCGATTCTCGCCGTCGCTGCCCCGGCTGTCGCTTTCGCGCAGTCGACCGGTTCGGATGATTTCGATTCGATCATCGTGACGGGCGCCGTCGTCAACCAGGGCGTTGGCGGCGTGAAGATCCCTGACTCGCCCAAGGCGAAGGTCGTTCTGGGCCAGGAAATCATCCAGGCACAGCGTCCGGGCCAGTCGGTCAACGAAATCATCAACTTGGTGCCGGGCGTCAGCTTCACCAACAACGATCCCTGGGGTTCGTCGGGCGGCAGCTTCACCATCCGCGGCTTCAGCTCGGACCGTATCTCGCAGACCTTCGACGGTATCCCGCTCAATGACTCGGGCAACTATGCGATCTACACCAACCAGCAGGTTGACGCCGAACTGATCGAGAACGTCAACGTCAACCTCGGTTCGACCGACGTCGACAGCCCGACCGCCGCTGCGGTTGGTGGCACCGTCAACATCAAGACCCTTGAGCCGAGCGACGATTATGGCGTTCTGGCCAGCGTCAGCTACGGCAACATCGTCGCCGACGGTGCGGGCGATCGTCCCTATTTCCGCATGTTCGGCGTGGTGAACACCGGTGACCTCACCGGTCACGGCACCAAGGCCTGGATCTCGGCTTCGCGCATTCGCAACGACGCCGCCTTCGCCAATTATGGCAAGGTGTCGAAGCAGCAGTATAACGCCAAGATCTGGCAGGATATCGGCAGCAACGGCGACTTCATCTCGGTCGCTGCCCATTATAACCAGAACCGCAACAACTTCGGTGGTTCGCCCTTCCGCGCCAGCGCCTTCACCGGCGACAAGAGCGATCGTTTCTATGACATCGCCGGCGGCTATCCCTGTAAGGTTAATGCGACTGGCAATGTTGCTGTAGCGGATCAGGCAAATTCGTGCGGAACGGATTTCGAGCGTCGTTACAATCCGTCCAATACGGGTAATATTCGCCTCAATTCGAAGTACACCCTCACCGATCGTCTGACGCTGTCGGTTGACGGTGCTTATCAGTGGGTCAAGGCCAATGGTGGCGGTACGACCGCGGCATATGAAGGCTACAATTACATTAATGGTGTTCCTTATACGGGGAACTATGGTGGTTCGTTCTATTTTGGTCGTGATTTCAACAGTGACGGCACTTTGGGTGTCGACAAGAATGGCGACGGAAAGATCCAAGATTATACCGTAACTAATGCGGACGGTACTCGCACAACGATTACGGAATCTGATCGTTACACCGTGTTGCAGCCGAGCCAGACTAATACCCGACGCTGGGTCGGTATCGCTAACCTTGCCTATGAAATTAATGAGTCGAACCGCCTGCGTCTATCTTACAGCTATGACCGCGCCCGTCATAGGCAGACCGGTTATGCCGGTTTGGTCGACTTGGGCGGCGAACCGCTGGACGTTTTTCCGATCAATGATCCGTTGACCGATATGGCAGGTAATGCGCTGCAGAAGCGCAATCGTCTGTCGTTCGCGACCTTGCATCAGATCGCTGGCGAATATCGTGGTCAGTTTTTCGAAGATCGTTTGAGTCTCCTCATCGGCGGCCGCATGCCGTTCTTCAAGCGCGAACTGAACCAATATTGCTTCACCACCAGCTCGGGCGGTTTTGTGGACTGCGTGCCGGATGATCAGCGCGCTGCTTACATCGCTGCGAAGCCTTACAGCTTCAATCCGACCACCGGTAAGGCGACCGGTTCGGCGCTCCCGCAATCGCGGACATTGAAATATGACAAGTTCCTGCCGAACGTAGGCGCGACCTTCAAGATCACGCCGGAAATCAGCATTGCAGGCAGCTATGCGAAGAATATCTCGGTGCCCAGTACCGATGCGCTTTACAACGCATTCTACTTCCCTGCTGACAGCGATGCGGCCTATCGCGTTCCGGAAACATCGGACAGCTTCGACGCCAGCCTCCGCTACACCTCGTCGAAGGTACAGGCCGCTGTCACCGGCTGGTACTCGAAGTACAAGAACCGTCTGGTCACCGCCTATGACATCGACGGTAACGGCACCGACACCAACCTGGGTCCGGTGAAGAAATATGGCGTCGACGCCAATATTTCCTACAGCCCGATCAAGGAAATTACTGCTTATCTGTTCGGTTCCTACATCAAGTCGGAAATCCAGAACGACGCCGTGACCGGCAGCTGCGCCGCGACCAGCGACATCGCTCTGGCGGGCCTGTGCTATGTGCAGGATAGCGTTGCCTATCTCCGCACCTCGGGTAAGCGTGAACGCAGCGCGCCGAAATATCTGTTCGGTGGCCGTCTGCAGGGCAATCTGGGCGACTTCACCCTGGGCGTCCAGGCGAAGAAGACCAGCTCGCGCTATCTGAACGACATCAATGGTGAAATTCAGAGCGTGACGCTCACCGATGGCACCAGCAAGATGATCTTCCCGGGTGCGAAGTTCGGTGCCTACACCGTCGTCGACCTCGACCTGCGCTACTCGCTGGCCAGCGTCGGCATGGAAAAGGGCGCGATCCAGCTGAACGTCAGCAACCTGTTCGACAAATATTATGTCGGCTCGTTCAGCGGCGGTCTGGATACGCTCGCCAGCTCGTCCTCGGCCTTCGTGAACTTCGGTTCGCCGCGCGCGATCAGCGCCTCGCTGATCATCGGCTTCTAAGCCAGGCGCCGACAGGCAAAAAGGAAGGGAGGCGCGGAGCGATCCGCGCCTCCCTTTTTCATGTCCTATTCGCCGTCGCTCGATTATGATCGGGGATAGGGTAGTGTGCGCTTTCCGATAGGATCAGGACAGCGCAATAAAATGTCGAAATGTGCGGGAAATATGGGAGGTTAAGCGCCCAATTTCCTATTTTCGGGCGCCCGGCCGCTGTCTCAGTTCAGGCAGTCATCCAACCCGTCGCGCTGCACCACCGGGATGCGAGCCGAGATGCTGTTGCCATAGCGGCGGGTGACGCCTTGCGGGTCGATCGCCTCGCGCTTCTTGGGCAGCGGCAATACCGCCGCCAGCCGCGCCGCCTCGGCCCGGCTCAGCTTGCCGGCGCTATGGCCGAAATAGCGGATCGATCCGGCCTGCACGCCATAGGTGCCGATGCCGGTCTCCGCGACGTTCAGATAGACTTCCATGATCCGCCGCTTGCCCCAGATCGCCTCGATCAGCACGGTGAACCAGGCCTCGAAGCCCTTGCGGACGAAACCGCCACCCTGCCACAGGAAGACATTCTTCGCTGTCTGCTGGCTGATCGTGGAGCCGCCGCGAATGCGCCCGCCGCTGGCATTGTGGCGCATGGCCTGGGCAATCGCGACCGCGTCGAAACCATGATGGCTGCAGAAGCGACTATCCTCCGCCGCGATCGCCGCGCGCGGCATGTCCGGGTCGATCGCGTCCAGGCGCTTCCATTCCTTGGTGATGCCATTGGGATCGAGCAGCATGGTAATGGTCACCGGCGGCGGCACGAAGCGATAGATGACCACGGTGCCGACCGACAGGCCGACAAAGCCGATGGCGACCTTGAGGGGGATGCTGATCCAGCGGGAACGACGTTTCTGGGCGGAGGCAGGCTTGGGCGCGGCTTTGGCTTTTTTCATGGGCCGCAAACTAGCGTCCCCGCGCGCCGTCGTCATCGATTCCTTCAGGCGGTCGCCAGGCTCGGCGTACGGCCCCGGTTGATCAGCAGGACCAGCGCTGCGCCGATCAGGCACAATATGCCGGCCGCGATGAAGGCGGGCATATAGCTTTGCCAGGCGGTGCGCGACAGGCCGCCGGCCAGCGCGGCGCTCGCCGCGCCCAGCTGATGCCCGGCAAAGATCCAGCCGAACACGATATTCGCCTTTTCGGGGCCGAAGCGCTGCGCCGTCAGCTTCACGGTCGGCGGCACCGTCGCCACCCAGTCGAGGCCATAGAAGATGGCGAACAGCGACAGGCTGTAGATCGAGAAGTCGCTGAACGGCAGGTAGAGGAGCGATAGGCCGCGGAGGCCATAATAAAAGAAGAGCAGCCAGCGATTGTCATAGCGGTCGCTGAGCCAGCCCGATGCCAGCGTGCCGGCAAAGTCGAACAGCCCCATCATCGCCAGCATCGACGCCGCGCCCACTGCCGCCAGTCCATAATCCCCACACAGCGAGATGAAATGGGTCTGAACCAGGCCGTTGGTGCTGGCGCCGCAGATATAGAAGGAGAAGAAGAGGATCCAGAAGGTCGGCACCTTCGCCACGTCGCGCAGCACGATCAGCGGCGTCGCCAGCAGCGCGCCCAGGCTGGCCGGCTGGGCAGGCACGGGCTGGATCGCCTGTTCGCCATAAGGGGCAAGGTTCAGGTCCGACGGCCGGTCGCGCATCAGCAGCATGACCGCGACGGCCGCGACCAGGATCGCGCCGCACACCAGCAGCATCGCCGTGCGCCAGCCATAGCTGCCGGTCATGCTGGCCAGCAGCGGCAGGAAGGCGAGCTGGCCGGTCGCGGTGCTGGCCGACAGCAGCCCCATCACCAGTCCGCGCCGCTCGCTGAACCAGCGGGTGGCGACCGTCGCGCCCAGCACCATGGCGGTGAGGCCGGTGCCGACGCCGATCACCACGCCCCAGAGAAGGACGAGCTGCCACAATTGCGTCATGCCAAGCGACAGCAGCAGGCCGCCAATGACGATCGACAGCGAAATCAGCATCATCCGCCGTACGCCGAAGCGGTTCATGAAGGCGGCGGCAAAGGGCCCCATGCCGCCGAACAGCAGGAAACGGATCGCCAGCGCCCCGGAAATATCCGCCGCGCTCCAGCCAAATTCCTTCTGCAGCGGCACGATGAACACGCCCGGCGCGCCGACCGCGCCGGCTACCACCAGCATGGTGAGGAAAGTCGTGCCCGCGACGGCCCAGCCATAATGGACATTGCGCGCGGCCAGGCGGCGGGCGAACATGGTGGACAGCATCGACTTCCCCTTGGATTGGCCCTTGGACTGGCCCCTGAACTGCTTCTTGAGCCGGAAAACGGACTGGCGTTAAATGATGGGTATCATATATAAGGTCAAGAGGCCAATTGGAGATGCAGGATCATGAAAGTCAGCCGTGAACAGGCCGAACGCAATCGCGAGAAGGTGGTGGATGCCGCATCCCGCCTGTTTCGCGCCCGTGGCGTAGAGGGCGTCGGCATTGGCGAGGTGATGCGCGAATGCGGTCTTACCCATGGCGGTTTCTACAATCAGTTCGAATCGAAGGAGGCGCTCGCGGCCGAAGCCTGTGCCACGTCGCTCGCGCGCGGCGCGGCCAAGTGGCGTCGCCTGTCGGCCGAGGATGGGCCGGATGCCATCACCGCCGATTATCTGAGCGCCCGTAATCGCGACGCGCCTGAAACCGGCTGCGCGTTGATCGCGCTCGGCCCGGACGCTGCGCGCAAGGGCGGGCCGCTTGCCGCCGCCTTTCGCGAAGGGTTCGAGGATCTGACCGCCGTGTTGCAAAATGCCGGCATTGCTGATCGCGACGCGGCGCTGGCGCGAATGGCGCAACTGGTCGGCACGATGGTGCTGGCCCGCGCGGTGGACGATCCGGCGCTGTCGGAGGAATTGCTGGCGGCCAATCGCCGCGCCCTGGGTGTCGAGGCGTGAGCGGCGCCGCCCAATGGCGACCGATGGGGCAGGGGGATGTGGACGCAGCGGCGGCCATTTCCGATTGGGTCCATGGCGCCTATACGGAGAAGCCTGCCATCTATGCCGAACGGTTGCGCCTCTATCCGGCGGGTTGCTTCCTGCTGGAGTGGGATGGGGAGGCGCTCGGCTATCTCGTCACTCATCCCTGAGCTGGGGAGCGGCCGCCAGCGCTCGATCAGTTGATGGGCAGGCTGCCGGACGCGCCCGATCGCTATTATCTCCACGACCTGGCGCTACTGCCGGAAGCGCGCGGCACTGGCGCCGCTGCGGCCGCCGTCGACCTGACCGTGGCACAGGCCCGCGCCGCCGGCTTCGATCGCATCACCCTGACCGCCGTCAACGGCGCGGACGCCTTCTGGCGCCGACAGGGTTTCGTCGATGCGCCGGTTGTCGCCGACAGCTATGGCGCGGACAGCGTCTCGATGGTGCGGATGCTCTAAGACGAAAAAAAAAGCCCCGGATCGCTCCGGGGCTTCTTCTGTTCCATGTTCGCCGGATCAGGCGGCGGCGAAGCGTGCCATCTTTTCCAGCTTGCCGCCGGCGATGCGCATCATCGCCTTCTGCAGCTTCTCGAAGGCGCGAACCTCGATCTGGCGGACGCGCTCGCGCGACACGCCATAGACCTGGCTGAGTTCCTCAAGGGTCTTGGGCTCCTCGGCCAGGCGACGCTCGGCCAGGATATGCTTCTCACGGTCGTTGAGGTCGGTCATCGCCTCGACCAGCATCTCGTGACGCTGGGTGCGTTCCTGCTCCTCGGCGACGCGTTCGTCCTGCAGCGGATCGGTGTCTTGCAGCCAATCCTGCCACTGGCCATCGCCATCCTCGCGCATCGGCACGTTGAGCGAAGTGTCACCGCCCATCGCCATGCGACGGTTCATCGACACCACATCATCTTCCGACACACCCAGATCGGTCGCGATCTTGGTCACGTCCTCGGGGCGCAGATCGCCATCCTCGAACGCTTCGATATTGTTCTTCATCCGGCGCAGGTTGAAGAACAGCTTCTTCTGCGACGCGGTGGTGCCCATCTTGACCAGGCTCCAGCTGCGCAGGATGAATTCCTGAATCGACGCGCGGATCCACCACATGGCGTAGGTCGCCAGGCGGAAGCCACGTTCAGCCTCGAACTTCTTCACACCCTGCATCAGGCCGATATTGCCTTCGCTGATCAGTTCGCTGACCGGCAGGCCATAGCCGCGATAGCCCATGGCGATCTTCGCCACGAGGCGCAGGTGAGACGTGACGAGCTGGGCCGCCGCCTCGGGATCATGATGTTCCTCGTAGCGCTTCGCGAGCATATATTCCTGCTCGGGGGTCAGCAGCGGAAACTTGCGAATTTCCGACAGATAGCGGTTGAGGCTGGCTTCACCGCCCAGCGCCGGAACCGCGGGGACATTGCTCCGATTGGCCATGTCACAATTCCTTCCCTTTACATGCGCGCCAGGCGAACCCGAAAGTGGCATCCGCTGGCCGCGCAAACTTGTCAGAACCTATACGTGAAGCTCGCTTAACAGTTCCTGCATATCTGCAGGCAGGGGACTGTCGAAAGCCAAGGGTTCCTCCGTCACAGGATGTATGAACCCCAGCCGTTTCGCGTGCAATGCCTGCCTTTTGAAACCCAGTGTTTCCAGTATTGATTTGAAACCTTTTCTCTCTCTACCGTAAACCGGGTCACCGATCAAGGGGTGACCCAGATGCGCCATATGCACGCGAACCTGATGGGTGCGGCCGGTTTCCAGCCGGCATTCCACCATCGCCGCGCCACGCAGGCGCTCCATCACGCGGTAATGGGTGACGGCATGCTTGCCGCGCCCTTCCCGATGAACCGCCATCTTCTTTCGATCAGCGTCGGACCGCCCGATCCAGGCATCGACCGTGCCGGACCCCGGCGTTGGAATGCCATAGACGATCGCGGCATAGAGCCGGTCGATACTGTGATCCTTGAACTGCCGGGCCAGGCCCTCATGGGCCTTGTCCGACTTAGCAACGACCAACAGGCCCGAAGTATCCTTGTCGATGCGATGAACGATGCCGGGACGCGCCACGCCGCCAATGCCGGATAACTGACCATCGCAATGGTGCAGCAGCGCATTGACCAGCGTGCCGTCCAGATTGCCGGCCGCCGGGTGGACCACCAGGCCCGCAGGCTTGTCCACCACGATCAGGTCGGCATCCTCATGCACGATGTCGAGCGGAATATCCTGCGCCACGGCGTCGAGCGCGACGGGGGCGGGCAGGGTGATGCTGTAATCCTGCCCCACTGCCACCTTCATCGACGGGTTGAGCGATCGACCGCCAGAGACGATCTGTCCCTCGACGATCAACGCCTTGATCCGCTCGCGCGACAGGTCGGGCAGCAGTTCGGCCAGTGCGCGATCGAGGCGCAAACCCGCCTGGGCTTCGCCTATCGTCGTTTCAATGATGGAAACCCCCGGAACCATTGCCTAGGGATGTAGGAATGAAGGCCGAAATTTCAAGGGTGCTGCTGGAACAAATCATGGCCCTTGCCGCGGCCGAGCCGGGGGAGGTCTGTGGCCTGTTGCTGGGGCAGGGCGCGCGCATCGACGCGATCTTGCCAGCGGCCAACGTCGCGCCTGATCCGGCCCGTCATTTCGAACTGGCGCCGGCCACCTTGCTGACCGCGCATCGGGCCGCGCGCCGGGGCGGATCGGCGGTGCTTGGTCATTATCATTCCCACCCATCGGGCGTTCCGTTTCCGTCGGAAACGGACCGGGCCTGCGCAACGCCGGACGGCGCCTTGTGGCTTATAGTCGGCGGAGGGACGGTGCGCGCATGGGTGGCCGGGCCGGACGGGGAGGGGGGCGTGGCCTTCGTGGAGGCGTTGCTCGACATAAGGTGATGCAAAGGGGGTGAGCCGGGCTTGCATCATCGGCTGGGGAAGCCTAGCCGGGAAGGTGTCTTTTCCCGTAAATCCGGCGGCCTCCATCTCCATGACCCATCCGATCGACAGCATCGAATTTGCCAGCCTTCTCTGCTCGCGCCTCTGCCATGACCTGCTGAGCCCCGTCGGGGCGCTCAACAATGGCCTGGAACTTATGGCTGACGAAACCGACCCGGACATGCGCCAGCGCTGCCTGGACCTGCTGGCCGACAGCGCCCGCACGTCGGCCAACAAGCTGAAATTCTTCCGCCTGGCCTTCGGTTCGGCGGGTGGCTTTGGCGATGCGGTGCCGCCGCATGAGGCGAAGGTCGCGATCGAGGGCATGTTCGCCTCGGGGCGGGTGAAGCTTGGCTGGATGGTCGAGGAACAGATGCTGGCCAAGCTCGCGGTTAAGGTGCTGCTCAATCTCGCGCTGATCGCCGGCGATGCGCTGGTGCGTGGTGGGCAGCTCGACATCGGTGCGGAGAAGCGGCCGGGCGTGACGGAGATCGTGGTGCGGGGCGAAGGGCCGAAGGTCATTCTCGATCCCGAACTGCGCGCGGCGCTGGCGGGAACCTTGCCGGCCGGTGGCCTGGCGTCGCGTACGGCGGCGGCCTGGATGGTGCGGGCGCTGGTGATGGAGGCTGGCGGCGAGATCGTGCTGTCGCCGCCGGGCGATTCGGTGCTGCTGTTCGGCGCCGCCATCCCCGACCGCGCAGAATAATTCGGGTCGGAAAAGCTCAGGGCAGCAGGGCGCGCAGGGCTGCGTCGTCCTGTTTCTCCAGTTCCAGCAACGCGACATAGGGATTGCCCGTCAGGCCGAGCAGCGTGGCAAAGGCGGGCTCGGTCTTCAGGCCGCGATGGCGCAAGGCCATGATCGCCTGCGCCAAAGCAGGACCGCCCAGATCGAGCAGGCGTCGCTCGACACAGAAATGGCGCCAGCCATGTTGCTGCGCAACCGGCAAGGCCTGGCCGAAAATCTCGAACGGCCAGTCCCATGCGCGAAAGCGGACGATCATGGCATCAAGGTCGGGTCGTGCATGAACCGCAAAATCGGGGCGATCGCCGAAATGCTCGGTCAGCAAGGTGGCAAAGGCATCGAAATCCCGCACTTCGCAGACGATATCGATGTCGCTGCCCGGCAGGTCGAGGCCAAGCGGCGGCGTGCCCGCAACATGCGGATCATAGGGCGCCAATAACGTCAGGACGCCGGTGCGTTGCAGCGCGACGTCATGCGCGACGCGGCTCATGCCTCGCGCATCTCCGCCGCGATCGCCGCGATCAGCTCTGCGGCTGGCAGGGCGCGGGCGAGGGGCGCACCCTGGCCCGCCCATTGCGCGCCATAGCCGCCTTCGCCCTGGATCTTGGCAGCCGCGTTGAGCGCCTTCCCGGCGGCATAGGCGCGCGGATAGTCGGGCACATCGCCACCATTTTCAGTGCCCCATTGGGTGAAATGATTGGCAAGGCAGCGGGCCGGGCGGCCGGAAATGGCGCGGGTCATGACCGTGTGCTGGGCGGCCGGGCGGGCAAGGGCGGCGCGATAGGCGGCGTCGGCGCTGCTTTCCGGGCAGGCGATGAACGCCGTCCCCAGTTGCGCCGCCACCGCGCCCAGGTCGAGCGCGGCGCGCACGCCCCGTCCATCCATGATGCCGCCGGCCGCGATCACCGGCAGGCCAGCCTTCGCCACCAGCAGGCGGGTCAGCGCGAAGGTGCCGAGCATTGCATCGGGCGCATCGGGATCGAACATGCCGCGATGGCCGCCGGCTTCCAATCCCTGCGCCACCAGCGCGTCGATCCCGGCGGCGTGCGCGGCGCCTGCCTCGTCCAAATTGGTGACGGATGCCAGCAACAGGCAACCCGCCTGCTTGAGCGCCGCGATCTGCTCAGCGCCGGGCAGCCCGAAATGGAAGCTGACCACGCGCGGCCGCGTCTCGACCAGCAGGTCGAGCATCGCCGGGTCTTCGGCAAAGCTGCGATAGATGGTCTCAAGGCCCGCGGGCGGCGCCGCATTCTGCGCGGCAAAGAGCGGCGTCAGCGCCGCCAGCCACGCCCGCTCCTCGGCTGGACGAACGCGGGGCGGCGCATGGACGAACAGATTGACGTTGAACGGCCGATCCGTGCGCGCGCGCGTCGCCGCAATCATGGTGCGCGCGTCCGCCGCATCGGTAGCGCCCACGGCGATCGATCCCAGCGCCCCGGCATTACTGACGGCGGCGGCCATCGCCGGCGTCGATACGCCAGCCATCGGCGCCTGGATCAGGGGAAGGGAAAGGTCTAGCGCGTCGATCGGGTTCATGCAGTTCATGTGGGCGGTGGCGATCGATCCTGCAACAGGGGGATCAGACGTCGTCGGTACCCACCGGGCCGCCTTCGCCTTCCATGCGGTTGAGTGCGCGCACGTCGCGTGCGGTGAATTTCAGGCGAACACCAGCGCCCTGTTCGCCATCCTCCGGCAGGAAGACGGCGCCACCCTGTTCCAGTACCAGGCGCAGTCTTGCCTTGGCATCGTCACCCGGATCGGCGCGCCCGGCTTCGAAATCGGCCAGCATCGGCATATCGATCCCCGCAAGGCGCGCGACATGATCACGCGGCCATTCCACCAGGGCGCGGGCGGCGCGGGCAAGCTTTCCGCTGATCTGCAAGGCGAGTCTCCCTTCGTCGATGCGTGGTGCCGGAATAGAACAGCACGCCTGCCGCGCCGCAACGGAAAAGGCCCGGCCGCTTGCGCGACCGGGCCCGTCCTCCAGCAACCTGTGAAAGGATCAGGCGCTGTAATACATGTCGAATTCGACCGGCGAGGGGGCCATTTCCCAGCGATACACTTCGGGCCACTTCAGTTCGATATAGGCATCGATCTGGTCCTTGGTGAACACGTCGCCCTTGAGCAGGAACTCATAATCGGCTTCGAGGCTGTTCAGCGCTTCACGCAGCGAACCGCAGACGGTCGGCACCTGGCTCAGCTCTTCGGGCGGCAGGTCATAGAGATTCTTGTCCATCGCGGCGCCCGGATGGATCTTGTTCTCGATGCCGTCGAGGCCGGCCATCAGCAGCGCGGCGTAGCAGAGATAGGGGTTGGCCATCGCGTCGGGGAAGCGGAATTCCACGCGCTTCGCCTTGGCACCGGCGCCGTAGGGAATACGGCAGGAGGCCGAACGGTTGCGGGCCGAATAGGCCAGCAGAACCGGGGCTTCGAAGCCCGGCACCAGGCGCTTGTAGCTGTTGGTGGTCGGGTTGGTGAAGGCGTTGAGGGCCTTGGCGTGCTTGATGACGCCGCCGATGAAGTAGAGGCAGGTGTCGGACAGGCCGGCATAGCCGTCGCCCGCGAACAGCGGCTTGCCGCCTTCCCAGATCGACATGTGGGTGTGCATGCCCGAACCATTGTCCTGTGCGATCGGCTTGGGCATGAAGGTCGCGGTCTTGCCATAGGCCTGGGCGACCATCTGCACGACATACTTGTAGATCTGCATGCGGTCGGCGGTCTGGACCAGCGTACCGAAGGTCAGGCCCAGTTCGTGCTGCGCGGCGGCGACTTCATGATGATGCTTGTCGCAGGGCAGGCCCATTTCGAGCATGGTCGACACCATTTCGGCGCGGATGTCGGTGCAGGGATCGACCGGCGCGACGGGGAAATAGCCGCCCTTGGCGCGCGGACGGTGACCCAGGTTGCCGCCTTCATATTCCTTGCCGGTGTTGGTCGGCAGTTCGATGTCGTCGATCTTGTAGTAGCTCTGCGAGTAGTCATTCTCGAAGCGCACATCGTCGAACATGAAGAATTCGGCTTCCGGGCCGACATAGATGGTGTCGCCGAAACCGGCCGACTTGACGAACGCCTCGGCGCGCTTGGCGCACGAACGCGGGTCACGGGCATAGAGTTCGCCGGTGTCGGGCTCGACGATGTCGCAGAAGATGATCAGCATCGGGGTGGCGCTGAACGGATCGACATAGACGGCATCCAGGTCGGGCTTCAGGATCATGTCCGACTCGTTGATCGCCTTCCAGCCTTCGATCGACGAACCGTCGAACATCAGGCCCTGGGTCAGCTCATCTTCGCCGAGGACCGAAGACACCATGGTCAGGTGCTGCCACTTGCCCTTGGGATCGGTGAAACGGACATCGACCCACTCGATTTCCTTTTCCTCGATCATCTTCAGGATGTCTTTTGGCGTGTTGGCCATGTGCAGTTGCCCTTCTCTATGGATACCCCCCCGAAGGGGTCGTTGAAGCCTGTGTCCGCCGGACCCCTGTCCGCCGGCTAGAACCTGTCGAAAATCAGATGGCGTCGCTGTCGCGTTCGCCGGTGCGGATGCGCACCGCGCCCTCGATGGCGGAAATGAAGATCTTGCCGTCGCCGATGCGGCCGGTCTGGGCGGCGCTGCAGATCGCTTCGACGACCCGGTCGGCCAGGGCGTCGTCGACGACGACTTCCAGCTTCACCTTGGGCAGGAAGTCGACGACATATTCGGCGCCGCGATACAGTTCGGTATGGCCCTTCTGGCGGCCGAAGCCCTTCGCCTCGGTGACGGTGATGCCGGACACGCCCACTTCGTGCAGCGCTTCCTTCACCTCGTCCAGCTTGAACGGCTTGATGATCGCCTCGATCTTCTTCATCACTTAATCCCAACCCATGACGCACGAACGGACGCGGGTTGGCCCCGCATCCTTCAACCTTCAAGCGACGATCATCATGCCCCCGAGGCAAGCGCCGTCTCCCTTAACAATCAATTACCGTGCCAAGTGGCGAATCGCTAGGCCTGCTTTCGGCGATGCAGCAATCTTTGTCCATATTGCCCGGATTCCGGGCAATATCATGTCATTCTGCCTGTTTTTTGGGCAGTGGTTGAACGGCCCGTCATGCAAAAGGCCCGCCCCGTCGACGCCGATCGGTCATGATCTCGATGGCATGAACGGAGCGGGCCTTTGGGACCGCCGTGGGCAGGCAGAAATCAGCGCGCGTAGGGCGGGCAGTCGAGGCCGGTCGGGCTCTTGGTAAAGATCTCGCAGCCGGTTTCGGTGATGCCGATGCTGTGCTCGAACTGCGCTGACAGGGTGCGGTCGCGCGTCACCGCCGTCCAGCCATCGTCCAGCATCTTCACGCCGGGCTTGCCGATATTGATCATCGGCTCGATCGTGAAGAACATGCCGGGCTTCAACTCCGGGCCGGTGCCGGGACGGCCGACATGGACCACTTCAGGGCTGTCATGGAAGACGCGGCCCAGGCCATGGCCACAGAAATCGCGGACCACGCCATAACGATGCTTTTCGGCATGACGCTGGATGACATGGCCGATGTCGCCCAGATGATTGCCGGGCTTGGCCTGCTCGATGCCCAGCATCAGGCATTCATAGGTGATTTCGACCAGCCGCTTCGCCTTGATCGGCGCATCGCCGGCGATGAACATGCGGCTGGTATCGCCGTGCCAGCCATCGACCAGCGGGGTGACGTCGATATTGAGAATATCGCCGTCCTTGAGCTTATAGTCGCCCGGAATGCCATGGCAGATGACATTGTTGAGCGAGATGCAGCAGCTATGGGTATAGCCGCGATAGCCCAGGGTCGCCGGCACCCCGCCGCCGTCCAGGGTCATGCGGCGGACGATGTCGTCCAGTTCACCGGTGGTCACGCCCGGCACCACATGGGGCACTAGCGCGTCGAGGATCTCGGCGGCCAGTCGGCCGGCCTTGCGCATGCCTTCGAAACCGGCCGCGTCATAGAGCTTGATCGCGGTCGAGCGGGAAACCGGCGCGTCGGCCGTCATCGTCATATATTCGGTCATGTGGTTGATATAGACCCTGCGATCCGGCATTGCGAGTGTCTTCGCTCAGCCCCGCGGTCGCTATCAGGAAAAGAGAAACGGACATGGTGATGGAAGGCGGATGCGCCTGTAGTGAGGTGCGCTATCGGATCGATGCCGACCCCATCTTCGTCAACAACTGCCATTGCAGCCTGTGCCAGCGGCAGAGCGGCGCGGCGTCCGCGGTCAATGCCTTTGTCGAGGTCGATCATCTTCATCTCCTGTCTGGGCAGTTGAGCGAACATGTCGTGCCCACCGGCAGCGGCAAGACCCAGGTGATCGTCCGCTGCGCCAACTGCGGCACCGCGGTCTGGAGCTTCTATCCCCGTCTCGGCCGGGCGGGGGCGGCGATCCGGGTCGGCACGCTGGACGATCGCTCGGCGATCCGGCCCGATGCCGCCATCTTCGTGGCGGACCGGTCGGACTGGACCGCCTTGCCGGCCGACGTGCCGGTCTTCGAGGCGAGCTACAAGCCGGCGGACGTCCTGCCGCCCGATCGGCTGGCCCGGCTGATGGCGCTCGCCGCCCGTGCGGAGCCGCTGGCATGAGCGACCGTATCTGGACCGCCGCCGTGATCGTGATCGGCGATGAAATCCTGTCCGGCCGCATCCAGGACAAGAATGTCGCGCAGATCGCCACCTGGCTCAATGTCCAGGGCATCCGCCTGCGCGAGGTACGGGTGGTGCCCGATGTGCAGGACGCGATCGTCGAGGCGGTGAACACGCTGCGTGCCCGCAACGACTATCTCTTCACCACCGGCGGTATTGGGCCGACCCATGACGACATCACGGTCGATGCGATCGCGGTGGCGCTGGGCGTCGGTGTCGAGATCCATCCCGAAGCGCGGGCGATATTGGAGCGCTATTATGTCACGCGCGGCGGCCTCACCGACGCGCGGCTGCGCATGGCGCGGGTGCCGGCCGGCGCCGACCTCATCGAAAACCGCATGTCGGGCGCGCCGGGCATCCGCCACGGCAATATCTTCATCATGGCCGGCGTGCCGCACATCACCGCCGGCATGCTCGACAGCCTGACCGGCACGCTGGAAGGCGGCTTGCCCGTCCTCTCCGCGACGATCGGCTGCTGGGTCGCGGAAAGCGAGATCGCCGACCTGCTCGGCGCCACCGAGCGCGCCCATGACGGCGTCCAGATCGGCAGCTACCCCTTCTTCCGCGAAGGGCGCACCGGCGCCAATTTCGTCATCCGCTCGACCGACCAGGTGGTGCTGGACATCTGCGTTGCGGACCTCAGCGCCGCGTTGACGGAGGGGGGCTGGCCCCCGGTGTCTGGCGGTATCTAGCCAAGAAACATCCGTTGCGGTGACAAGAAGGCCTGGCGGCGGTACAGCGCAGTTCCACTTCTAAAAGAGAATTCTGCATGCTTACCGCGCGAACCTATAGTGTCTCGATAGCGCGCAACTGGCGCGAGCTTTATGAAGCGATCTGGCAGCCGGAGATATTCCCGAAATGGGCATCGGGCCTGACCGAGGCCGATCTGCGCAGGGGCGGCACCGGATGGATTGCCGACGGTCCCGATGGGCCGATCGTCGTTCGCTTCACGCCGCACAATGAATTTGGCGTGATGGATCATTTCGTCGAGACCGGTGATGGCCGGGAGGTTCATGTCCCGCTGCGCGTGATCGAGAATGGAGATGGGGCAGAGGTGATGCTGACGCTTTTTCGCCAGCCCGGTATGAGCGACGAGGATTTCGCGCGCGACGCCAAATGGATTACCCGCGATCTACGCGCGCTGCGCGATTATGCAAAGACGCTGGGCTAAGGGATCATTTTGACAAATCGCGAAAGAGCGATTTCTGATACGGAACCAGACCCTAACGGCGGATATTGATCCCGCCGAGGCGGCTCAGCTTTCCGGGCGGGTCCAGATCCAGCTGCCGCCGATCAGCGCTGCGGCCAGCGGGATCAGATACCAGGGGAAGGGGGAGAAGATCAGCGCCAGGATCGCGCTGAAGGCGAAGGCGCCGAGCGCGGCCTTCTTGCCCTTGCGGCTGATCGCGCCGCGTTCGCGCCAGCGGCGGATATGCGGGCCGAAATGCTTGTGGTCGAGCAGCCTGGCCTCCAGTTCCGGGCTGGAGCGGGCAAAGCAATAGGCCGCGAGGATCATGAAAGGGACGGTCGGCAGCAGCGGCAGGAAGGCGCCCAGCGTGCCCAATCCGATCGAGAGGAAGCCGGCAATGAGATAGAGATGGCGCCGCACCCGTCGATCCCGTCTGGAATGGGCCGATGCGGCCCAGTCTGTCCTATCTATGCTATTGATTTGCAGGAACGCAATTGCCTTTCGTCGGGTGCCTTTTGTCAGGCGGCAGGCAGGCGCAGCCGGACCAGCAGCCCGCCCAGATCCTCGCTCTCCTCCAGCGCCACCGACCCGCCATAGATTTCGGCGACATCGCGGACGATGGCGAGGCCAAGGCCAGTGCCGGGCTTGCCCGAATCGAGCCGCACGCCGCGATCGAAGATGCGCACCCGGTCGGCCTCGGGAATGCCCATGCCGTCATCCTCGACCATGATCTCGACCATCGCGCCAACCCGGCTGACCGTCGCGAACACGCTACCGCCGCCATATTTGGCGGCATTTTCGACCAGATTGCCCAGCATTTCGTCCAGATCCTGCCGCTCGACGCGGACCGCCGCATGCTTGTCGCCGTCCATGTCGACCCGCGCATCCTGATAGAGATGGCGCACCGCGCGCTCGACCGCCTCCAGGCTGGCCCAGACCTCGGCCCGGCTCTGCGCTGCGCCGCGCCGGCCAACGGCGCGGGCGCGGGCGAGGTGATGGTCGACCTGGCGCCGCATCGTCGTCGCCTCGCGCACCACCGTTTCGCCCAGGTCCGGCGCATTGGCGGTCGCCGCGTTCATGATGACGGTCAGCGGGGTCTTGAGCGCATGGGCGAGGTTGCCGGCATGGGTGCGCGCTTCCTCCGCCTGTCGCTCATTATGGGCGAGCAGCGCGTTCAACTCCTCGACCATCGGCAGCACTTCGGCGGGCATGGGTTCGGTCACCCGGCTCTTGTCGCCATCGCGCATCTTGATGATTTCCAGCCGCACCTTGCGCAGCGGCCGCAGGCCATAGATGGTCTGCAAGGTGGCGAGCAGGATCAGGCCCAGCGCCAGCAGCGCGAAGCTCTTGAACAGGGTCGATCGCAGCGTCTTGATCTGGCCATCGAGGCCCTGGCGGGCCTGTGCGACCATGAACATCCAGCGCGCGTCGGAACCGGGCAGGATGACGCTGCGCTCCATGACGCGCAGATCCTCGCCGGGAAACTGCTTGCTGTCATAGACATGGAAGTTGCGGTCGGCATGGTCGCCCGGCACCTTGAGTGCCCGGTCCCACAGCGATCGCGATCGCCAATCCTCATGCCCCTTGGCGCTGATCTGGTAATAGAGGCCGCTATTGGGTTCCAGGAAGCGCTGGTCGGCCAGTTCGCGGTTGAACAGCACTTCGCCGTCCGGGCCGATCTCGGCCGCCGCGATCATCGCGGTCAGCACATAATTCATGCCGTCGTCGAAATTGCGCGTCACCGCGTCCGACAGCACCCGGTCGAGCGCGACGCCGCCGCCCAGCAGCAGCACGCTGATCCACAGCGCGGCAATGCCGATCATGCGGCGGCTGATCGACCCGGTGGACCGGACGGGGGAGGGCGACGGGC
This sequence comes from Sphingobium sp. IP1, assembly GCF_002708645.1. NCBI lineage: Bacteria > Pseudomonadati > Pseudomonadota > Alphaproteobacteria > Sphingomonadales > Sphingobiaceae > Sphingobium > Sphingobium sp. IP1. Next base: position 8,381 of record NZ_NOIW01000064.1, on the reverse strand, counting down.
TGGCCATGCGAAATGATCCTACACCCGTTCACTGCTGGCGCAGCCGAGAAACATGGCCGATGGCACGGACCTGTTTGCCTGTCGACTTCGCCCGCGGCGAACGGAAGCGGATGGGGCGCGGATTAGCGCCCCGGCTCGTCCAGGCTGTAGCCAAGGCCGCGGATGGTGGTGATGACATCGGCGCCGAGTTTCTTGCGGATGCGCGTCACGAACACTTCGATCGTGTTGGAATCGCGATCGAAATCCTGGTCGTAAATATGTTCGATCAGCTCGGTGCGGCTGACCACCTTGCCCTTGTGGTGGAGCAGATAGGAGAGCAGCTTATATTCCTGCGCCGTGAGCTTCACCGGATCGCCCTTGAGCGTCACCTTGCCCGAACGGGTGTCGAGGCGAACGTCGCCGGCGATCAGTTCGCTCGACGCATTGCCGCTGGCACGGCGGATGAGCGCGCGCAGGCGGGCGATCAGTTCCTCGCTCTGGAACGGCTTGGCCAGATAATCGTCGGCGCCGGCATCGAGGCCCGCGACCTTGTCGGACCAGCTATCGCGCGCGGTCAGCACCAGCACCGGGAAGCTGCGGCCTTCCTTGCGCCAGCGATCAAGCACGGTCAGGCCGTCGATCGTCGGCAGGCCAAGGTCCAGGACCACGGCGTCATAATTTTCGGTCGAGCCCAGGAAATGGCCATCCTCGCCATCGGTGGCGAGGTCGACGGCATAGCCGGCACCTTCCAGCGTGTTCCTGAGCTGCTGGCCCAGACTCGGTTCATCCTCGACGATCAGCAGGCGCATAGGGTTCCGTTTCTTGTTATCGACGCAAAGAGGTTGGGCGGCGCGCAGTCAGCGCGCCCAGCCGATGATATCGCCTGTCCGGCCGTCGGCATCAACCCACATCACCTTGCCGTCCTTCACATATTTCAGGCGATAGCGATTGGTGGAGGGATTGAACTCGCTGCCGACATAGGTGGCACCGCCCACCTGGGCATCGACCCGGCGCTTGATCATCGAAAAGGGCATGACCTGGCCGTCCAGCATCGCGCGGCGCGCGGCATCCTGCTCGTCACGGCGGCCACCGGCTTCGGCGACCGGTGTCATAAGGGATAGGGCCATAATTGCGGCCAGTCCGGCAGTCAGGCTTTTGGCGATCATTGTCATGGGCATGGCATAGGCGAAGCGCATTGAACAGGTGGTGAATGACCGGTCATTCCGCGCTGGAAAGGAGCGGCCGGGCGAATTAAGCTTGCCAGCCATGCAGATGGAAGATGACAGGCCCGTAGCCGATGCACCCTTGTGGCGCTCCGTTCCGCGCTGGTGGCGCAGCCATGTGATCCGCGGGATCGATCATCAGGCGGTGCTCGAAAGGGTCCGGGCCGATGATGGCTGGAGCCCGTCCTACGCCTTCATGATCCTGATGTCAGCGGGCATTGCGGTGCTCGGCCTGCTGCTCTCCTCGCCGGCCGTGGTAATCGGTGCGATGCTGATCTCGCCGCTGATGGGGCCGATCGTCGGGCTGGGCTTTGGCCTTGCCATGACCGATGCGCGCGAAATCCGCCGGACGATCGTCGCGCTGGCGGGCGGGGCGCTGGTGGCGATCGCGTTCACCGCCTTCATCGTCCTGCTGTCGCCGTTGCAGACGGTGACCAGTGAAATCGCCGCGCGCACCCGGCCCAATCTGTTCGACCTGATGGTCGCGCTCTTTTCCGCGCTGGCGGGCGCCTATGCGATGATTCGCGGCAAGGCGGGGACGATTGTAGGCGTCGCGATCGCCACCGCGCTGATGCCGCCGCTGGCAACTGTCGGCTTTGGCCTGGCGACGCTTAACGCAACAGTCGCGGGCGGTGCGTTCCTCCTCTTCTTCACCAATTTCGTGACGATCGCCCTGGCCGCGGCGATCATGGCGCGGCTCTATGGCTTTGGCCGGCGCCTGTCGCCCAGCCAGAGCTGGCTGCAGATGGTTTTCATAGGCGCAATCTTCGTCGCACTGGCAGTGCCGCTCGGCCTGTCGCTCGGCCAGATCGCCTGGGAAGCGCGGGCCGCCCGCGATGCGCGCGATGTCATCCGGCGCGAATTTCCCGATGGCGCCCGGATCGCGCAGCTCGACCTGGATTTCGCCGCCAGGCCGCTTGCCGTGACCGCCAGCGTCCTCACCAGCCATTATGAGCGCGATGCGTCTGCGCGGGCAGGCCATATCCTGGGCGACATGCTGGGCAAGCCGGTGTCGCTGGATATCGAACAGATCCGGGTGGGTGAGGGGACGGATGCCGACAATGCCCAGTTGCTCGCCGCCCAGACCGCCCGGCGTGAGGTGCAGGGCCAGGTCGATCGCCTGACCGACCGGCTGGCACTGGTCGCTGGTGTCAATCCCGATGCGGTGACGGTCGATACCGCGCGCAAACGGGCGGTGGTGCGGGCGCGGGCTTTGCCGGATGCGGGCCTTGGCGCCTATTGGGCGCTGGAGCGGCGGGCGGCGGCGGCAACGCCGGGATGGGCGATAGAGATTACGCCGCCGACCCTGCCGCTGCCGTCGCTGGCACTGGATGAAGAAGGAGCCGTGACGGACAAGGATCGGTTGGCGCTTGTGCTGTGGGCGGCGCAGCGCACCGGCCTGCCGATCGACCTGTCGATCAAGGGGGAGGGGCATGAGGGGCTGCTCAAGCCCTTTGCCGATCGTGGCATCGACGCGCGACTGGTCAAAGGCGCCAGCGCGGACCTTGCGGTGCCGCACTGGCGCGTCGAGGAATGACGGTTTAGCGTTCCAGCGCGTACTGGACCGTCAGGCTGATCGATGCGCTGACCTGGCCCGGTTCCACCGGGGTCGGTGCGGCGTCGGCCTTGAACCGGGCCGCCATCAGCGGCATCGGCGCATTGCCGCCGCTGCTGCTTTCCGAGATCGAGACCAGCCGGGCCGAGCGATAGCCTGCCGCCTGGGCATAGAAATCGGCCTGGGCCTTGGCGGTCTTGAGCGCGGTGGCGCGGGCCTGGGCCTGCAGCGGGCTCGGATCCTCGATCGAGAAGCTGGGCCCGTTGATGTTGGTCGCGCCGGCCTGCACCAGCGTATCGAGCAGCGCGCCAACCTTCTTCACGTCGCGCACCTTGACGCTCAGCTGGTTCGACGCCTCATAGCCCAGGAAACGCGGACCGGACGGCTGGCCATCGCGATTGCTGTAATCATATTGGGCGTTGAGGTTGATGCCGCTGGTCTGGATGTCGGTCTTGGCGATGCCGGCCTTGGCCAGCGCCGCGATCAGCCCGTCCATCTTGGCGGCATTGTCCTTCATCGCCTGGGCCGCGGTCGGGGCCTTGGTCTGGACGCCGGTGCCGATGGTCGCGACGTCAGGTGCGGCCTCGACGCTTTCGGTGACGTTCAACGTCACCACCGGCGCGGTCTCGGCGATGGTGACGCTGGTCTGGGCAACAGCCGCGACAGGCAGTGCGGCGGCGCCGAGCGCCATCAGGGCGAGGGCGGATTTCATGGACATGGTCTCCTCTGTAAGTCCTGCACCCGTTTTTGGCCGGGGTGCGATGAATGGACGCTGTCCTGCGTTGAAAGCCGTCCGACAGCTTTCCGGTTCCACTCTTGCCCCGACGCCCGATAGGCCCTAGCTGCACCGCCATGGCAGCACCCATTCTCTCCTTCGAAAATCTCGGCCTCTCGCAGGGCAGCCACTGGCTGTTCCGGCATATCGACATACATGTCGGCCAGCGCGACCGGCTGGCGCTGATCGGGCGCAACGGCGCGGGCAAGACCACCTTGCTCAAGCTGATCGGCGGCCAGATCGAGGCGGATGAGGGCATTCGTTCGGTGCAGCCGGGCGCGCGGGTGGTGACGCTGGAACAGGATCCCGACGTCAGCGCCTTCAAGACGCTGCATGATTTCGCGCTGGCCGGCGCATTCGCGCCGCCCGCCCATGAGGTGGAGGCGATCGCCGACCAGCTGGGCATCGACCTGTCGCGCGAGGCCGCGACTGCGAGCGGTGGTGAGCGCCGCCGCGCCGCGATCGCCCGCGCGCTGGCGAGCGAACCGGACCTGCTGCTGCTGGACGAGCCGACCAACCATCTGGATATTGCCGCGATCGACTGGCTGGAAAGCTGGCTCGCCCGCTATACCGGCGCCTTCATTGTCATCAGCCATGACCGTGCCTTCCTGACCCGCCTGACCCGCCAGACCTTGTGGCTCGACCGTGGCCAGATGCGCCGCAACGAGATCGGCTTCGGCGGTTTCGAGGACTGGATGGAAGCGGTCTATGCCGAAGAGGCGCGCGCCGCCGAGAAGCTGGACGCCAAGCTCAAGATCGAGGCGCACTGGCTGGAGCGCGGCGTGACCGCCCGGCGCAAGCGCAACCAGGGCCGCCTGGCCAAGCTATGGGAGATGCGCGCCCAACGCGCCGCGATGCAGGGGCCGCAGGGCACTGCCAAGATCGCGGTGGCGAGCGACGACAGCAAGACCAAGAACGTCATCAAGGCCGAGCATGTCACCAAGACATTTGGTGACCGCACCATCATCAACGACTTCTCGCTGCGCGTGCAGCGCGGCGACCGGATCGGCATCGTCGGCGGCAATGGTGCGGGCAAGTCGACTTTGCTCAAGCTGCTGACCGGCGAACTGGCGCCCGACAGCGGCGCGGTGACGCTGGCCAAGACGCTGGACATGATCTTCATCGACCAGCAGCGCAGCTTGATGCAGGGCGACAAGAGCGTGCGCGATGTGCTGGCCGAGGGCGGCGACTGGATCGACGTGCGCGGCGTCCGCAAACATGTCCATGGCTATCTCAAGGACTTCCTGTTCGATCCCTCGTTGGCCGAGGCGAAGGTCGGCACCCTGTCGGGTGGCGAGCGTTCGCGCCTGCTGTTCGCGCGCGAATTTGCCCGCGAATCCAACCTGCTGGTGCTGGACGAACCGACCAACGACCTTGACCTCGAAACGCTCGACCTGCTGCAGGAAGTCATCGCGGACTATGATGGCACGGTGCTGATCGTCAGCCATGACCGCGATTTCCTCGATCGCACCGTCACCGTGACGCTCGGCCTCGACGGATCGGGCAAGGTCGATGTGATCGTCGGCGGCTATGCCGACTGGATCGCCAAGCGCGATCCGCGGCGTGCGCCCAAGGCGGAGAAGAAGGAGGCTGCGGCCCCGCCGCCGCCCAAGCCGGCCTCGACCAAGCTGACCTACAAGGACCAGCGCGACCTCGACCTGCTGCCCAAGAAGATCGAGGAACTGGAAGCGGCGATCGCCCGCGACGAGGAGGCGCTGGCCGATCCCGCGCTCTATACCCGCGATCCCAAGAAATTCGCCGCGCTGACCGCTGCGATCGAGAAGGCGCGCGCCGAGAAGGACGCGGCCGAGGAACGCTGGCTCGAACTGGCGGAGAAGGCCGAGGGGCTGGGCTGAACCCCTTGCGCTGCCCTCTGCATCTGATAGCCAACGGGCTGGATGATCTGACAGGGGGCTCCATCATATGACCACGCCGCGCGTCGAGCCGCCACGGCCGCATCATGCCGTCCATTATGTCAACCGGGTCGGCTGGCTGCGCGCGGCCGTGCTGGGCGCCAATGATGGGATTGTATCGACCGCCAGCCTGATGACCGGGATCGCCGCATCGGGCGCGACGGGCGAGTCCATATTATTGTCGGGTATTGCCGCCTTGGTGGCAGGTGCCATGTCGATGGCGGCGGGCGAATATGTTTCGGTGAGCGCCCAGTCGGATACCGAGCGTGCCGATCTCGCCAAGGAAAAAAAGGCGCTGGCGACGCAGCCTCATGCGGAATGGGAGGAGCTGCGCGACATTTATGTCGAGCGCGGGCTGGACCGGGACTTGGCTGGGCAGGTGGCTACCCAGTTGATGGCGACCGATCCGCTGGGCGCCCATGCCCGCGATGAACTGGGCATTTCCGACCTCAGCACGCCGCGCCCGGTGCAGGCAGGGCTGGCCTCGGCGGCAAGCTTCGCCTGTGGCGCCGCGCCACCGGTAGTCGCCGCAGCCATCGTGCCGTCGCTGGCCGGGATCAGCGTCGTGCCGGTGTCGCTGCTCTGCCTGTTGCTGCTGGGCTATGTCGGGGCGCGGCTGGGTGGTGCGCGGCCGGGGCGGTCGATGCTGCGTACCTTCTTCTGGGGCGCGCTGGCGATGGCTGTGACAGCTGCGGCGGGCCATCTTTTCGGCGCCGCCATATGATGGCAAGGTCCGCCGCCTGATATCCAAGGGAGACGATGCATGACCGCAATCCAGCAGATACCGCTCAAGACCATCAAGGGTGCCGACGCGACCCTGGCCGATTATGCCGGCAAGGTGGTGCTCGCGGTCAATGTCGCCTCCAAATGCGGGCTGACGCCGCAATATGAGGGGCTGGAAAAGCTCTATGCCGATTATCGGGACAAGGGGCTGGTGGTCGCGGGCTTCCCCGCCAATGATTTCGGCGCCCAGGAACCGGGCAGCAATGACGAGATCGCCACCTTCTGCACCACCAATTTCGGTGTCGATTTCCCGATGTTCGAGAAGATCGTGGTTAGCGGGCCGGAAAAGCATCCGCTTTATGCCGCCCTGACGAGCGCCCTGCCCGAAGCGCAGGGCGACGGCGACAGCTTCCGAGAACGGCTCAAGGGCTATGGCATGACGCCCAATCCGGTGCCGGAAATCCTGTGGAATTTCGAGAAGTTCGTGATCGCCAAGGATGGCAGCGTTGCGGCCCGTTTCGCGCCGACGATGGCGCCCGACGATCCGGTGCTGGTTGCTGCGATCGAAGCCGAACTGGCGAAATAAGCGTCCGACGGGTGGCGTGTCTGCGCGCGCCACCCGTTCTATTTCACGGCTGCCCCAGAGCGGCCCATTTTCCCTTTGTTTCGGTGAAGTTACGAACCCATGCGACAGACTATTGTGAAGGCGGCGCTGTGCGGCGCGATGCTGCTGGCGACCACGGCACAGGCAGCGCTGAGCCCGACCGAACAGAAGATCGGCGCCAGCGTCGATGCCGGTCATGAACCCGCGATCGCCCTCCTCGAAAAGATCGTGAACCAGAATAGCGGGTCGATGAATGTCGCCGGCGTCAAGGCGGTGGCCGACATGCTGCGTCCCGAGTTCGAGGCGCTGGGCTTCACCGTTAGCTGGAAGCCGATGGATCAGGTCAAGCGTGCCGGCCATTTCATCGCCGTGCATAAGGGCAAGGCGGGCACGACGAAGATGCTGCTGATCGGCCATCTCGACACGGTGTTCGAGCCGGACTCGCCGTTCCAGACCTTCAAGCGCGAGGGCGACTGGGCGGCCGGGCCGGGTGTCGGCGACGACAAGGGTGGGGTGGTGACGATGTTGCTCGCCCTGAAGGCGATGCAGGCGGCGGGCACGCTCAAGAACGCCAATATCGAGGTGGTACTGACCGGTGACGAGGAGGATTCGGGCGATCCGGTTTCGATCGCGCGCGCTGACCTGATCGCGGCCGGCAAGCGCGCCGACGTCGCGCTCGATTTCGAGGGGCTGAGCCGCGAGGACGGCAAGGATATGGGCTCGATCGCGCGCCGCTCCTCCAACAGTTGGACGCTGACCACCAGCGGCAAATCGGCGCACAGTTCGGGCATCTTCTCGGCCGCCGCCGGTGATGGCGCCGTCTATGAAATGGCGCGGATCATCACCGCTTTCCGCAAGGAATTGCCGGAGCCAAACCTGACCTTCAATGTCGGCCTGATCGGTGGCGGCCAGAGCGCGGACGTCGACAAGGATGGCGTGCGCATCGCCGTGACCGGCAAGACCAATATCATCCCCCCGGTGGCGGTGGCCAAGGGCGATTTCCGCACCCTCAGTCAGGATCAGACCGAGCGGGTCCGGGCGAAGATGCAGGCAATTGTCGACAACGGCCATCTGCCCGGCACCGGCGCCAGCATCGCCTTTGACCTGGGCTATCCCTCCATGGCGCCAACGGCGGGCAATCGCGCGCTGCTCGGCAAATTGAATGGCATCAACAAGGATCTGGGCCTGCCCGAAATGCCCGAGCTTGATCCGCTCAAGCGCGGCGCCGGCGATATCAGCTTCGTCGCGCAGGATGTCGACGGGCTGGTGGGTCTTGGCCTCGCCTCGATGGGTGACCATAGCCCGGCGGAAAAGGCGGACCTGTCCACCATGCCGCGCCAGGCCAAGCGGGCGGCCATATTGATGACGCGCCTGTCGGCCGAGAAAGGCCGGAGATGATTGCCCCTCGGGCGCCGGCTTCCGCTGGCGCCCGATAGCGGCTACGGAAAGCCATGCTGCCGCCGACCCCGACGATCGCCACCCATATCGGACCCGTGCTGGAGGCGTTGAGCCTGATCGGCACCTTCGTCTTCGGGGCTTCCGGGGCATTGGCTGCCGCACGCCTGCGCCAGACATTGGTGACCTTTGCCTTCTTCGCCCTGCTTACGGG